>CAIPFS010000379.1 GCA_903864375.1 uncultured Verrucomicrobiota bacterium | reverse complement strand
CGGTGACGCTGTCGATCCAGCCGATTGCCGTCTCGGGATTCGAATTGGCCAGGGTATCGGCAAAGGCCGCGACTGCGGCGTCGCGGGACTGTCCTTCCGGAAGAGACTTCAGCCATTCCCCTGCGGCAGAAGGGTCCTGGTCTGCCCATTCCCGCGCCACACCTTGAAGTGCATTATCGCGGAGGGGGCTTTCTGGGAAGCTGGAGGCCCAGGCGGCTGCAGCCTGGGGATCGGTGCTGGACCATCGGTCCACGACGGCAAGGGCTGCCGTATTTTGGGCATCGCCTCCGGGAATTCCTACGACCAGGTTTGCGGCGGCCTGGGGATCACTGGACGCGAGGCTGGAAGCGATGTCTCCCAAGAGTCGATGGCGTGCCGGACCTTCTGGAAGACTTTTCGCATAGTCCAGGGCGCCCGACGGATCTTCGCCGGCCCATTGACTGCCCACCGTGGAAAGAAAATCGTCGCGAACGTTTGGCGGCAGGGTGGACACGAAATCGACGGCTGCTTTGGGATCCGACTGGCTCCAGACTTGGACAACGTTTTCGAGGGCTGCGTTCCGGGCTGATCCCTCCGGCAGGGTTTTAGCCCAGGCCAGGGCTGCCGTTGAGTCGCTCTGAGCCCATTGGCTGGCAACGGCCCGAACCAGATTCTCCAATGTCTTGCCCGGTGGCAGGCTGCCGATGTAGGCGGCGGCAGCCTCCGGATCGGCCTCGGCCCAGGTGCCGCTGAGGGTCCCCATCGCATTTTGCTTCTCGATGCCGTCGGGCAGCGCTTTCGCCCAGGCGACGGCCGCGGAGGGATCGGACTGGACCCACTGTTGGGCAAGATGGTTCAGGGCCTCCATTCTGGCCTGGCCAGGCGGAAGCGATTGGGCGAGTTCCGCGGCACCCTTTGGATCCGTCGCTGCCATCCCACTCAGGACCCCCACCAATGCATTCTTTCGCTGACTGCCCTCGCCCAAATTCAAAGCCCAGGCGCGCGCGGATGCGGCATCGGTTTCCCCCCAGCGTTCAGCGATGTTCTTTAAAGCCTGCTGGCCTGGTGGTCCGGACAGTTTTTCAGCAACGGCGGCCGCTGCCGCTGGATCAACCCGGGCCCATTCATTGAGGAGTTGAGGCGCATTCCGTTGCCGATCCTGGGGTGAAAGAACCCGCTCCGCCCACCCCCACGCCTCTGCCGGGTTTTTCTCGCTCAAGGTCGAAACGATGCTCTCCAGGGCCCGGCTCTGTTGAGGCCCGGCGGGCAACCCCCGAGCCCAGTTTACCGCCGCCTCGGTGTCACGGGTGGCCCAGGAACCCAGGACCGCCGCAATGGCCAGGGCCCGCTCCGAGTGGTTCCCCAGTCCCTGGGCATGCTGAATGGCTCCGGTCGGATCCGATTCGCCCCATCGTTCCATCAACGCCATTTTGAAGGTCAGCCGAACGTCCCGACGGGGAATCAATTCCGCCAGTTCAACGGCGCCTGCCCACTCACGGGTGACAATGCGCCGTGCGATGCGATCCAGTGCGGCCTCCAGATGGGACGGATCGGGGTCGGCCAACGCCATTTGAAGCGCGGCACGGGCCTCATCGACCGTGATGCCATCACCATTGTCCGCTGGGGACGAGGGTCGACGGGTTTGTGTGGCTTCATCAGGTGGGAGTGAAGCCCCCGGCGGGAGGGAAGAGGTCCCGGGTGACTCTGACTCGTGGGCTAGCATCCACGCGGCATTGGTTTTTCCGCTCAGGAGTTGATGGTCGATAACGACACCCGCCACCAGACCTGCGCCCACTAGCAGGACGGAAGAAACAACCGAAGTCGTTTTCACGACATCAACCTGATGCGGGCCATGGGATTCCACAAGGCGAAAGGCGCGACACCCGGGCAGGGGTGCCGCGCCTCTGGATCGTTCCGGACAATAACGGAACGCTTTTCGGATGATGGCGCGCTACTTCGTGGTCTTGCAGGCGTTGGAGGCGTTCGACCACTCCTTTTGGACCACATAGGTGTGTCCGTTGGCAGTGATGGTAGCCTGCTGTCCGTTGCAGATATCACCGATCTCGCCGTAGGTTTTATTGTACCAGGCCAGCGGTGCCGCGAAGGTGGTCGCCAGGCCCACAGCCGGATCGGTCGTGGCCTCGACGAGTTCATGGGTTGCAACCGAGGTCAGGTTGTTGACCCGCAGCGAGTTGCTGCCGCAGCCGCCGGCACAACCGCCGCCCTGGTCGGGGATGATGCCGTAGTTCACGTTGACGCCGTTGTAAACGTAGGTTCCGTGAAAGGCGCACCAGCTCGTGCAGCCCTTCGTCCCGGAGGAGTCGGTCACAGTGACACCCGGGGCAAAATGTACCGGGTAATAATTGTTGGCGGTGGGCTTGGGAAGGCCGCCGTTATTGAAGAGGCTGGTCAAAAATGACTTAACCTGAGCCTCCGTCACGCTGGTTGACGTACTGCTGCCCACATAGGCCGTGCCGGCCGTGCCACTTCCAATCCCGCTGTACTGCGACAGCAGCGAAGCGTACATGGTGCTGCTGCTGCTTGTGAAATCACTGTAGAAGGCATCCAGATTGGAGCGATAGGCCACCGACGAGTTCCAATACACCGGGATGACATGGACGCTCTTAAGGACCGGGCCCCCGTAGTAGGTCAGGGTCTTGGCAGCGCTGGGCGCGACCGCGCTGGCGTTGGGTTTGGTCATCGGCATGACATGACTCCGCCCAAGGGCATTCCCGGATCCACCCGACGATTGCGGATATGCGGCGAGGCCAAGTCCCGTAGTGGTGAGCCAAAGGCCGACCGCTGACACACTGATGGAGAATGATTTTCGCAACATGGACAGATTTTTGGGCTCCTTTTTCTTAGATAATTTCCCTATTTCCTAGGGAAGTTAGGGGGGTGCAACGTCGGAGGGCAAGAGGATAATCTGAGGAAAATATGAAATGCGATTTTGGGATCTACTGGCCGCATTGCTGTTGACTCGAGGTGTCCAGGGTTTCGAAGCCTTCCAGTCGGTGGATATCCGGAAGTCGCTCCCCTTCCCAAACATAGGTGGGGCTGGTGTCGGAAATCTGGTGCTGACCGAAGACATAGTCGTATTCCGCCTTAAGGAGGGAATCGCGTTCTTTGGTGATGGCCGATTCGATTTCGGCCACGACCTGTGGTGGTACACCAGCGGTCACGGCCACCGTTTTCCAGGGAGCCTTGTCACCCGTGGCACGCTGGAGGACATAGGGAACCAGCAAGGTGGCAAATCGGTCTCGCAGGACAATTTGGACGAGATCCTCAATGAGTTCCTCCTCGCCGTGCAGGGAAGTGAACACCTCGTTCCCGTCCTGTTTTTGTTTGTAGAGGATGAAGTGGAGTTCCAGGTGGACCGGGCGATGGGCGTTGGTTTCGGACAAGTGGTGGTAGAGTGCCGATTCCGCCTGTTGTGCAAACGGGCAAAGGCCCATCACGAACACTTCCAGCGTGTTCTCCCGCTTGTCCAGAAAGTGAGTGACTTCCAGTTGTCCGGAAACCTTGATGAATCCATCCGCAGCGATGGTTTTTCCTGTCCTGGTTTTGAGCTCCTCCAGCTTGTCACCGACCAGCTTGAAGTTTCCCTGCCTGGATTGCAGCAGCCAATCGGTGCCTTCCTGGACGACCTTTCCTGAAAATTGGACTGGGTCCCAGACCGGGTTCTTCCGCGCCACCTCCAGCTTTTTGCTCAGCGATTTGATGGCCAACAGCGCGCTTTGGTCGTTCGGGTCGATGTTGCCCGGATCCATCCCCTGGACGACCTTCATGGTTCGATCACCCACAAACGCCCGGAGCAATTCCAGGAACCGTGGTTCATTGATGGTGACCCACCAGACGACTTCCGTTCCAACCCTCTCCAGCCTGATCTGAAACTCACCGCTTTCGCCGTAATTCAGCATGCCATCCATTTCGGCAAGACTAAGGAACATGAATTCATTCAAGTTCAAGCGGAGGAGGTAATGCGGACGCTCGGGTTTGGCGGGGGCGGACGGTCGGGTTCCAGTGTCGGCGAATCCGGCGTTTTGCAATCCCGACTCGAAAACACCCGCGAGCAATACCACTTGGATCCAGCGACGGATCCAGAAAAATGCCGATGAGGAGAAATGCCGGGAGGTGTTGGCCGCTCCCATTGGGGCGTCCCTCCCCGCAGGAACCTGGTGTTCAGACATGTGGGGCAAGAAAGCGAACCCGCGGATGATCAGCAAGAAAGAAGCGTCCTGCCGGAACCGACGGAGGGGTGGTGTGGACGGCTCAGGCAGGGACTGAACCCGGTCCGCCCGATGCCATCCATGCGCTTGCATCCAGAACTGGGTGAGGAGGCGTGCCTGATGTCCATAGGCGACCACCGAAACGGTGCGTCGAAAAAGGACGATCCCGGCATGCCCCAAACCTTCCCGTGTGGCTCTTGCCGCATGGACGGGAAGACTGGCACGGTCAAATCCGACCCCAATGAGCCCCGCATCCGGCAATGCCATAAGCACGGCCCGGTCCTTCACCGACAGATCAGCTCCCTTCATCCAGTGCGCGATAGGCGCGATGGGAAAATCCGCGTCGATCGGGTGACAGGCCGTGACCAGCCGAAGCGACGTGTTCTCATCGGCCAGGAGCCGAGGATTCATGTGCCGATTTCGGCTAAGCGTTGCTTCTCAATGTCAGGCGAAAACGCTTCAGCGAACGCCAAGGCGCTGCGCACCAGTGAAGGAATTGGAGGGGCTGTAACTCAAAACGGGATTTTTCACTCGCGATCCCGACAATTCCCTCGCATGCTCCTTCCGTGGTGAACGTGGAATACGGTCATGAAAATGGCCGGGTTCCATGTCAAAAATTTCACCGCAAGTACTTGATAATCAGTTGAATGGGGTCGTAGCTCAGTTGGTAGAGCGTCTCGTTCGCAATGAGAAGGTCAGGGGTTCGACTCCCCTCGGCTCCACCACTCCGAAATTTGGTTAGAAGGCATCACCGCTTGATTCGCGGCGGTGTTCGTTTCGGCCAGTGAAATCCACGGCTTTTTGAAGTTCACGGTGAGGGATTGAGCGCGTAAAAGGCGGTTCGAGCCGATTGCTCCGGCTCTTCGTCAGGACTCCGATTTTCCGTTCAAGTTCCACCTCATGTGGAGCGGGTGGAATAATCAGTGGCTGAATCGTCGAAGGCGACGGACAATTAATACTGAAAGGAATTCCTGAGTGAATAGTCATGAATCTCAGATTCAATTTGTCTGCTACAAGGGCGCATGCGGCCCCACGATAATGGTGCTGGTGCCAAACTTCGAGTTGATGCTGAGGTTGAGGGCAGTGTTTTTGGAGTTATCCCAATCTTTAGGTAAAACCATCTCACTCCCTAAAGAGCTTCCTTCAAAGGTCGAAAACATGGACCAGTTTCTACTGAAGTCCTGTGGAACAAAGCGTGGCGGATTTACATTGCATCGTCGATGGTGGACAGGCAGGAATATCTTCACGTGGACAAAGTCTCCTGAAGGGTGGGAGGATACGTACCTTTTGCTCGATGGCCCCGCAGATGGTCGATGGCATCAGTACTTGACAATAGAGGGGCTTGATGACGCCTCAGTCCAGGTTTCCTACCGAGAGAGATTGATTTAATAGATTCGATGTTTTATTCCTGCGATGATCTATACAATTGCGCCGAAGCTTAGTGGTCGGTGAACAGGGATGTGATTGAGTGGCATCGGTCGAATCAAGGTCCTCCAGTCTCTTGATATTGCGGAAGCCGGCGCCTTTTGGCGGCTCGGGCAAGGTGCTGGTATCATTCGAGATACTGGGTTGTGATGAAAATGCAGTATTCGTTGGGTTCGTGGATAAGACTGGATCAGAGTCCCTGCTCATGGTACCCGCTCACAGGACCTGGCCCTGAACCTTCCCATGACACCTGAAATCCGTTTCCTTGAACTCGGGTTGGAGTTGCCCCCGGCTCCCAAACCCATTGCCGTGTACAAGCCACTCGTGATCGTGGGTTCCCTCGCCTACGTTTCGGGACATGGCCCGCTTCGACCCGACGGCTCCTTGATTCAAGGGGTGGTGGGTCGGGATATCGGACTGGAGCAGGGGAAAGACGCGGCCCGTCAGGTGGGATTGGCCATTCTGGCCACCCTTCGAAATCAATTGGGCTCCCTCGATCGGGTCGGACGCCTCATCAAACTTTTGGGCATGGTGAATTCCGCCCCCGACTTTTACGAACATCCCAAGGTCATCAACGGTTGCAGCGAGTTGTTCGCCCAGGTCTGGGGTCCCGACAAGGGGATTGGAGCCCGCAGTGCGGTGGGGATGGGGCCGTTGCCGGGCAATATCGCCGTTGAAATCGAGGCCATCTTCGAATTGGACTGATTCATTCGATGTCCGTTTCGACCACTTTGGAGCCTCCCTGGTACAGCATCCTGGGAGAGGACGAAATTCCGTCGCCTTCCCTGCTCTTCCACCGGCAGCGCATCGAGAAAAATCTGGCGGAGATGATACGCATCGCCGGCGGACCTGAACGCCTCCGCCCCCACCTCAAGACCCACAAAATTACCGGGCTGATTCAGCGTCAGATCGAGTTGGGGATTGGTCGCTTCAAGGCGGCGACCCTGGCGGAATGTTCCATGGCTGCCCACGCCGGGGCAGGGGATATCTTGCTGGCCTATCCTCTGGTCGGTCCCTCCATCCGCGATTGGGCGGAATTGGTGCAGACGTTTCCTGCGACCCGTTTCTCCTGCCTCGCGGATGACAGCGGGGCCCTGACCGCCCTTTCAGCTGCTGCGGTCGCCCGGAAACTCCAACTCGAGGTACTGATCGATTTGGACGTCGGATTTCGACGAACAGGAATCGCCCCGGGTCACGACGCGGAACACCTTTACTCGGATCTTGTCTCCCTGCCGGGACTGATTCCAGGAGGACTGCATGCCTATGACGGCCACATCACCGACCAAAACCTGGACGACCGCACCATCCGGTGCGACGAGGCCTTTGTTCCCGTGTCGACCCTTCGGGACACGTTGATTTCCCGGGGATGGCGGGTGCCTCGTCTGGTGGTGGGCGGCAGTCCCACCTTTGCCATTCACGCCCGGCGCGACAGTGTGGAATTGAGTCCCGGAACGACCGTGCTTTGGGATGCCGGATATGCGCAAAAGTTCCCCGACCTGCCATTCCTGCCAGCGGCCGTCCTACTGACCCGGGTTGTCAGCAAACCGTCGCCTCAACGTCTCTGCCTGGATTTGGGGCACAAAGCCGTCGCCTCTGAAATGCCCCAACCGCGGGTCGAATTTCTAAATCTCGCCGGAGCAAATCCGGTGATGCACAGCGAGGAACACCTGGTGGTGGAGTGTCCCGATGCTCATCGTTGGAAGGTGGGCGACGCGGTGTATGCGCTTCCCCGGCATGTCTGCCCCACGGTGGCCCTGCATGAACAGGTCCACGTCGTCGATCAGGGTGAAGTGAGGGAGCGGTGGACCGTCACCGCCCGCAGCCGATTCTGGAGGCCGGCGTAGCGGACGTGTTCCTGCACGCCCCCTGTTCCCGCTCCGCTCTATTCGGTCGCGCAACCGCAATCGTCGCCGCAGCCTTGGGGGAAATCATCGGCGGTCGGAACCCGGCCCAATTCGAAGGTTTTTGCGACATGTTCTCCGACGGTCACCTGGAAGCGGCGCATGGCCTCCTGGGCATCCAGGAACTGGCGGGCGACGGGATTATCCAAAAAACCCTCGCGCAATGTCTCGAATCGGCTGACTTCATCATCGTCGAGAGGCAGACCGAATTGCTGCCGTTGTTGAAGGCTCCCCCCTTTCTCATTCAGCTCGGTCAATTGTTCCCGCAAGGTGGCATCAGCGGCAAAGCGTTCGACGCTGGCGCGAATCAACTGGAAATCGGGGAGTTCCAGAAGGACGGCGCAGAGTTCCTGCGTCTTGGCGAGCCAGATGGGGTTTTCGGGGGCGGAGGTCATGTTATTTCAGTCAGTGGGCTCCGGAATGAACGGACCATCCGCACCCGGCAGTCCCAAAACGGTAACGATTGGATTCCGTCGCGCCAGTCCAATCGGGTCTGGGCGGGCGTCAGACCCTGGCGGCGATGAGGGAGCGCCCCGCGGCCGCGGCCTCCGCAACCGCCGCCTCAGGGAGGCCGACTCCGCTCAATTCAGCCTCTCCGACGGCCTCATCCCGGTACAAGGTGATGGAGACGTTCCGGTTGTCCCGGATGCAGGCCTTGATGGCTTCGGCGTTCTTTTCGCAGCGCAGAATCGATTTCCACGACTCAATGTGTTTTGGTTTGTGGAAATCGCTGTTTGCCAGAAAGGGCAGGCGTTTGAGGCTGACCGGGCTGAAGATATTGTTTCGGTTGGCAATCTCCCAGGCATCAATCAGGGAGGCGTACTTATCCTGATTCTCCCAGAGGTACAGGGTGTTCTTTCCCCACTCCGTCTTCATGACGTGGGGATGTGAAGCCACGGCCAATCCGCCCTGGCGATGAATTTCGCTGATGGTTTCTTCCAGGTCCAATCCCGGATGGATGGGTGCCTGAAGGTCAATCCCCAGAAGGTGTGCCGACGATTTTGAGGTCAAACCGTCCTTGTTAAACTCGATGCCCGTCATCAATAGCATCGAATACTTACGCCAGGCGCGCTTTCGTTCCCGGGCGATGACCTCAAAATATTCATCAATTTGATTGGGAGACAGGACGAGGTTGGTCAGGCGGACCAGTTTACCCAGGACCCGACGCGGATCCGCCAGATGGTCGGTGATGCAGATGCAGTCAAATCCGCGGCGACCGTAGAAATCCACCAACTCGGACACGGACAGACTGCCATCCGAGTAGGTGGTATGGGTGTGCAAATCGCAAAGGAGGGGGGCCTGATCCCGGGCTTGTGAAACAGATCGGCGGGTCTGGATCAATTCCGGGTCCGGCAAAGTGGAAACCTCCCGGAGTGCGGATCCCTGCCGTTGGTTTCCGAACAGCGGCTGGGGCTGGCGCTCCTCGTCGTTTTCCAGACAAACGGTCCGGACCAACTCCGCGAGCCGGATCGCTCCGTCGGGTTTGGAGTCCCGCTCCAGATTCCTCCGCCATTGGTGCCAGCGCTTTCCATGATGGGCAAAGGCGTCCTCCACCAGACCAGCCACCTGTTTCCGGCGTTCAGCGACCGCACCATAGCCATTCTCGGTCACCAATCGGGCATTGCCTTCCTCCTGCCCGGGGATGACGTGATTGATGATCATCGGGCAGCGGGCTGCCAGCGCTTCCTGGATGATTGCTCCGCCCGCCTTGGTGATCAGCAGATGGCTTTCGGCAAGAAGCCTGGGCATGACATTGGTCCATCCCAGCAGGGTGACCCGGTCGGGGTGATGCCGGGTAACCTCGGCCAATTCCGCTTTCAGCTCGGCATCCCTGCCAACGGTCACCGTCAGGTGAACGCGGGGTAATTCCAGCAGCTCCTCCACGGTTCGGGCCGCTTTTTTCTTATTGTGATTCACCACCAGCAATAACCGACGAACGGCGGCTTCGTCAGGTGACTCCAGGGTTCGGGTGCTTAAATCAGCAAATCGCGGGCTGACGGGAAATCCCAGCGCCTTGACGCGTTCGGTGGGCACACCGCCCGTCCGAAGCACTTCCGCCGTGGCATCGTTGCTCACCACCCAATAATCGCAGGGGGAGCGCCACCACATGGAATGGGCGGTGATGGAATCCGTCACCACCGAGATGAGCCGGAAGGGTCGTTCTGAATGATCCTGATAAAGCAGCTGAATCAACGGAGCATACAGGGGATAGGTCGTGATCACGCAATCCGGCTCGGTCGACTTTAATATGTCCGACAAATGCTCCCGCAAACGGAACAGTCCCACCGCTCCATCCGGATGGGGCCACCGGGACCCGTCCAACCACTCATAGATCCCGTTCCACACCGACGGCGCATAATCAATCACCTTGGCGTAGGTCGTGCGCACCAACTGGTTCAAACGTCCGTAGGAAATCTCCAGCAGGTCGAGGATTTCGACCTTGAAATCATCGGACGCCAATTCAAGGGCATCCCGAACGTTACGCGCTGCGGCGTTGTGTCCTTCGCCAAAACCAGCCGTCAGGATGAGGACTTTTTTCATTACGATGTGCGACAGGCTGCGACAGGCG
>CAIPFS010000378.1 GCA_903864375.1 uncultured Verrucomicrobiota bacterium | reverse complement strand
CCTCATTCCGTATCCGTTAAAATGACTAGGAGTCTTCCGTATTTCGGAGTCTCAGTTAGGGGGGGGCCACCGAGTCCGACCCGACCTTGCGTGGTGTCCCATGCTTGCCTAGGTTCGTCCGGATGCTTCCGTTTCAGATCATCTTCAACCCCATCAGCACCGCTGAACTGGCCCGCATGCCCAGGGACTTGCAGTTGCTGATCCTCGGCCAGTTCCGTGGGCTTCCCATCGAGATTCAGCGGGAGGACGGGGATTTTGGACGGCTGACCCGGTCGGGTCGCACCTTGCAGCGCTATCGGCTGGGAGATTACCGGGTTTATTTCGAACGCCACGCGCTGGGGGTGGTGGTGCATCGCATCCTCAGCAAGCATTCCCTCAAGGACTTTCTGTTCCGATCCAATCTCGATGTGGACGAAGACGCCAAGCTCCAGGAAAACCCGAAATTCTGGGAGTTGATCGAGCAGGCTAAAGCCACCGCCACGGTGACGGCCTGACCGCCTCATCCTTTCCATGGACCCACTCAACCCGCCGGGGTCGGCTCCAGAACGGCCACCCCGGCTGATCGATCCGCAGGAACCGTTTTCAAGTTCGCCACCCAAGCGTCGGGGTTTTTGGGGGCCGCTGGGGGTGGTGGGACTTCTGCTGGCAAAATTGGCAGGCAAACTGCCGCTGTTGCTGGGATTCGCCAAGGTGGCGTGGCCGTTTGCCAAGACCGGGCTGACCATGCTCTTGAGCGTCTGGGTCTACGGCTTGCTCTTCGGCTGGCAATTCGGCGTCGGGTTTGTCCTTTTGATTTTTGTCCATGAGCTGGGACACGTGTTCATGGCGAGGGCCTGCGGCATCCGGATCAGCGCCCCGCTGTTCATCCCGTTTTTCGGTGCCCAAATCCTCCTCCGACAGGAACTTCCCGATGCCTGGGTCGAAGCCCGAATCGGTGTGGCTGGCCCCATCGCCGGCGCTGCGGCGGCCGGGGTCTGTCATCTTCTATTCCAGTTCACCGGGTTGCCGATTTTTTCGGCTCTGGCCTATGTCGGTTACTGGCTGAATTTCTTCAACCTGATCCCCATCGTCCCATTGGATGGAGGGCGAATCATGGCCTCCATCTCTCCCTGGGCCTGGTTGGTCGGATATGCGTTGATGGCCACCTGGTTTGTGTGGAATGTGGTGGGTGCCTTTCAAGAGGATGGGCCTGCCCTGGGGCCCGGAACATTGATCCTCCTGATGGTCCTGATCACGAGTTTTTCCCGGGTGCTCCGGCTTTTTCGCAAATCGACCCCGGAATCGCTCCGCTATTATTCGGTGGCTCCCGCCCGCCGATGGGCAATGGCTGGAATCTATTTTGGATTGGTGGCCGGACTTTGGTGGGGGATGCAGTTGACCGCCGGCCGCGCTGAAACCCTGTCCGACGAAGCCGATCGCGAACCGGTTCAGGTATTTATGCCGTTTCGCAGAGTCCTTCGTTCGACGGACGCTTGCTCGAATGCCTGAATTGCCTGAGGTCGAAGTGCTGGCCCGGCATCTGAACCGTCAACTTTCCGGACGTCAGGTGCGCCAGGTGCGCGTGTTGATCCCCAAACTGGTGCGCCCCCATACGGTGGAGCAACTCAACCAGACCCTGGCCGGCTGCACGATTCATGCGGTGGGACGTCGGGCCAAGTTCCTGCTGTTTCACCTGGAACCAAGGGAAGGGGAGCCCATCACTGTACTGGGGCATTTGGGGATGACCGGACGCATCTTCCTTCAGCGGGAAGAGGCCCCTTTGCCCAAACATGCGGCCGTGGTGTTGGAGTTGGACCGCGACGTGTTGGTCTTTGAGGACCCAAGGCGCTTCGGTCGCTTCAATCTTGACCTCTCATCTCTCAACGCGCTGGGCCCGGAGCCATGGGATGCTGGATTGACCGCGGAAGGACTTTTTCAACGCCTGCAACGGTCCCGCCAGGCCATCAAAGTAAAACTTCTGGACCAAAAGTTGGTGGCGGGTGTCGGGAATATTTACGCCTGTGAAATTCTCTTCCGCGCTGGAATCTCTCCACGGTCAACGGCCTCCGGACTCCATAGAACCCAGGTGGAGCGTCTCCACCAGTCCCTGCGTTCGGTCTTGTCAGAGGCCATTGAGACGGGGCTTGCGGCATCGCTTGATTTCGCGGGGGGAACGAATGGGCTCTTCTATTTCGGAAGTGACTCCGAGACAGCAACATCCAACGAACGATTCCAGGTTTATGGTCGACGAAATCAGCCCTGCTTTCGCTGCGGAACGTGGGTGGTCCAATACGTTCAGGCGGGCCGGAGCACCTATGCCTGTCCCGCATGCCAGGCACCGCCAAAAACCGTGGAGTCGCCGGGAATCCGGGAGGAAGCCACGGCGACAAATTCGTTGCAGACGTGAAAAAATTGGCAAAATCCCCTTGCGGTCAGGCCGCACTTCCGTAAGCTCTGCCTCCCGTTTTCGCTGAAATAGGCGAAGGGGAAAATGGTTTGGCCGACAACCAGTCTGCTCCAAGCAGGTGGGAGTGATGGCCATCCTCACGTGAGCGCCGCTCCGTGCATTGAATTTTTTGCTGTGAAAACGTTTAGACCGTTAACACCGTCCACGCGGTATCTTACCGTCCAGGACTTTTCGGATGTCACCAAGACATCTCCGGAGAAGTCGCTCGTCTATACCCGAAAGGGTACCGGCGGGCGTAACAACTACGGACGTGTCGTCGTTCGCGCTCGCGGCGGCGGTCACAAACGAAAAATCCGGGTCGTTGATTTTCGCCGTTCCAAGCAGGGCCTCCCGGCTCAAGTGATCGCCATCGAATACGATCCGGGTCGCAGTGCCCGTATCGCGTTGATCGAGTACGCCGACAAGGAACGTGCCTACATCGTTGCCCCCGATGGTTTGAAGGTGGGTGCCACGGTGATGAGCGGTCGGACCGCCCCTCCCGAGCTGGGCAACGCCCTCCCGCTGGCGATCATTCCGGTGGGTATCCAAATCCACAATCTGGAATTGGTGCCGGGTCGCGGAGCCCAAATGGTCCGGTCCGCCGGATCCAGCGCCACCCTGATGTCCCGGGACGAAGGGTACGCCCAGGTCCGGCTTCCCTCCGGCGAAATCCGGAAGATTCACGAAGACTGCCTGGCAACCATTGGTCAGGTCAGCAATGCACAGCACGAAAACGTGGTGCTGGGCAAGGCGGGTCGTAACATCCATTTGGGACGTCGTCCGCTGACTCGCGGTATGTGTCGCAACCCGGTCGACCACCCCAATGGTGGCGGTCAGGGCAAATCTAAGGGGGGTGGCGGACGCCAGCACCTCATGTCTCCTTGGGGCAAAGTGGCCAAGGGCGGGCGCACCCGCAACAAACACAAGTTGTCGAATCGTTTCATCGTGGTACGTCGCGATGGCCGTCCGATGAAGCTCAAGTAAACCTATGGGTCGCTCGCTAAAAAAGGGTCCGTTTGTTGAACCGTCCTTGTTGGACCGGATTGAAAAAGCCCGGG
>CAIPFS010000377.1 GCA_903864375.1 uncultured Verrucomicrobiota bacterium | reverse complement strand
GGACCACGAACTGCTTCCCCTTGCAGCCCGGGGCGGGCGAAAGGTCCAAACCGCTGTTTACGGCCCCACGTGCATGGCTTTTGACCAATTGGCTCTTCGCGAAATGCCCTCCAGCATCCGGGTGGGCGATTGCCTCATCTGGTTCGACGCCGGTGCCTATCACCTCCCCTGGGAAACCCGTTTCTCACACCCCCTGGCCGAGATCTGGTGGCAGGACGCCGGCGATCCCGTCCGGGTTCGAGCCAGTGACACGGGTGGCTGACCAGCCGATTTTCTCCCCTTGCCGAAAGCCATCGGCATCCACAGATTCATCACACTGCGGAGTGTCCCGTCCGGCAGGCTCAACACCTGACCTGTCCTATTTCCGCGCCTGAATCCATGAATCGAATTCGCTTCGCAGCTGCCCTGACCCTCGGGGCGGTCCTCTTGCTCTCCTGGACGGTCCCATTTCGGAAGCCCGTTTCCTTCCGGACACCCGGAACGGCGGTGGTCCGTGTCGAACCGGGCTCGCATCTCCCGGCCATGACATCGCCGGTGCCCGCGGCCCCCGCACCGGCCGGGCCCACCCTGCCCGCGCCCCTTCCCCCGGAGGACACAACTGCCCGCCGCGCAACCTCGACCAATGTCCTTTCCGATTTCGCCCTGTGGCTGGAATCGTATTCAAAAGCCACACCCTCCGGAAAAGCGGCCTCGCTGCCCGCGGGCCTTCAACTGGCACGGGACCGAGCCCAGGTGATGGCCATCCTGATGCAGACAAACCCGGAGCAGGCGTGGGACTCCACACTGACCTACTCCCAACGCAAGTCCGTTCCTGAAGAGCTGGCCCCATGGATGGAGCGTCCGGTCAATGCCATGGCAGATTTTGAACTCATTGCTTCCACGCCGGCGCTGGGAGAGGAAGCCCCGCCGCTGCGGCGCGGATTGCGGATCGAAGGCCAGCTCTATGAAAGTTTTACCTTCGGATCCGCACTGGAATGGACGTCCGAACCCAACAGAGCTGTCAATGCTCTGGTCCTGCCTGCCAGCGCCACGCCCAACGTGGCCGTGTCGCCATACCCCACCGGAAAATCGGTCGGCCTGGCGGTCATTTCCCCCAGTCCGATCCGGGTGCTCGATGGTGCCGAGTCGGTCGATTACCTGAAAAACCTCCAGACGGAGCCACTTTGCGGTGTATCGGGTCTTCCCGTGACTTCTCTGGGTACTGCCGCAGTCACCCAGACCGGCGGCTCTTACACCACCTTTTGTCGCATCTCCCACACAACCGCCGTCCAGCCGGTGGCCATCGCTGACGGCCCTTCCAGTGCGTCGACGTCCGCGCCCGCCACCGACCTGCCCACCACGGCAAACGGTAACGGAACGGCCAACACCGCATGGACCAAGGGCATTGGAAAACGATACATTTTTTGTCGACCGATCTTCACCGACTACAACGGGTACACCAGCGATGCCGCCGTCTTTGCAGCCTACAAAGGCTACAGCAACTACGTGGTTCACTCCTCCTACGGGCAGTTGGTTCCCGCCCCCATCGGAACCGATCCCACCCAGAATTCATATGTGACTCCCCCGTTGTCCCTGCCCGGAAGCGTGGCGGATTACGAAACCGGCGGGAAGGACATCACCCAGGACATCATCGCCGC
>CAIPFS010000376.1 GCA_903864375.1 uncultured Verrucomicrobiota bacterium | reverse complement strand
TTCAGACGTGTGCTCTCCGATCTGGAAGGAATGGCGGCAGTCGGGGCAGGACGTCACGTCGGCGATTGCCGATCCGCTGCTCGTCGATTCCGACCGCCCGGAACGGGGGCTGCAACCCGATTCCCCCGCCTTCAAGGTGGGCTTTCAGGCCATTGATCTGGGCAGCGTGGGTGTCCGCCCGCCCGCTGCGCGGGATTGAGCACCGGGAGCCCCTGTGAGGGTGTTTTCGGGGTGTCCCGAAAAATGGAATTCCCTATCGCCAATCCCTCTTGTAGCTTTCCGCACCTTGCACCCCCCCGTTCAATCGGGAGGGGACCGAACTCTTACCTGATTGTCGACTATGCCACTGACACACACCCGCGACCTGTTCGCCAAGGCACTCAAAGGGAAATACGCCCTGGGAGCCTTCAACGTGAACAACATGGAACTGATCCAGGCAATTATTGAGGCCTGCGAAGAGGAAAAGGCTCCGGTCATGCTCCAAATCTCAAAAGGAGCCCGCCAATATGCCCATCCCGTGTACCTGAAGAAGTTGATCGAGGCGGCGGTCAGTCTGAGCACCATTCCCATCGCCGTGCATCTGGATCACGGAGACTCCTTCGAACTGTGCAAGCAATGCATCGACGAGGGATTCACGAGCGTCATGATCGATGCCTCCCATGAACCGTTCGACAAGAATGTCGAAATCTGCCGGGAAGTCGTGGATCACGCCCACAAGCACAACTGCGTTGTGGAAGGTGAGTTGGGTCACCTCGTGGGTGCCCAGTTCGACGAGGGTGAAGAGGGTGGCAACTACAGTGTGGGCGGTCATTATACCCATCCGGTGGAGGCAGTGGATTTTGTGAGGAAAACCGGCGTGGACTCGCTGGCCATTGCCATCGGCAACAGCCACGGAGCCTACAAGTTCAAAGGCGATCAACGGTTGGACATTGAGCGCCTCAAGAACATCAAGAAGGCCCTCATGGACGCAGATCTGGGTGACTATCCCCTGGTGTTGCACGGGGCCTCCTCGGTGCCCGCCCACATCGTGGACGAAATCAACAAATACGGCGGTAAGATGGGAACCGACACGGCAGGCGTCGCCGAGTCCGACATCGAGGAAGCGCGCCGCACGGGTGTTACCAAGGTCAATATCGATACAGACCTCCGGTTGGCCATGACCGCTGCCATCCGCAAGGTGTTCGCCGAAAAGCCGGCGGAATTCGATCCCCGCAAGTACCTCGGACCTGCCCGCGTCGCCACCAAGGAACTGGTCCGGCACAAGCTCCGCAATGTCCTTTGCAGCGCCGGTCACGCCTTTGATTGAGACCCCGCCCGAGGGGATGACCTCTCGCGAAACGCTCCGATGCCTTTACTGGCTCGGGGCGTTTTTCTTTTGGGGGGTTCGAATTCCCCGGGAACGTCACCGAACAGCCCTGAGGCTGCCGTTGGCGGAAGCCTCCACCTCCCGACAACCCGCCGGCAGCGGCATCGTCGTGACCATGCCTCCTGGTCACCAAACCGAAATGGATTGGGGCTCCCGGGGCATCGCCAGGACCGTCACCGGACTATCCTGCGACCAATACCCGGACCCGGCATGAAGTTCTGGCGCCGGCCCCCGGAGTCCCTCGAAGTTGAGCCACACCCCGGCACCGATTCCCCAGGGGTTTTCCGGGTTGGAGATTGACTGGACTCTCAATCCGGGTCTGGCGGTGCGGTCCCGGAACAGGCAGGTGCGGCCAGGGTTGACGCCCACGGCCAGGTCGGGGCGGGCGGTCCAGCAACTGTTGATCGCGAGGCAGCGAAGGGTGGCTGTAAGTCACCACCACATGAGACGGAATTTTGATAAAGTAAGTCCAATGTAAACGGGGTGACAACGACAAAATCAGATCAACGCTTCCTACCAGGAGTCGCAGGACATTTATCAAAAGAGATTTCACGGCTTTCCCGTTGACAAAACAGTGACTTCTGGGGTGTGATTTCGTCGTCCCCCGACTGTTAAGTATCGCCCGCTAATCCCGGGCTATCATCTATGAAACGATCCTGTATCAAAGTGGTCACAGGCATTGCCCTGCTGGCTGCATATACGTCGAATGCCGCGTCTATCGGCGTTCAATTTTTGGGCCGTGATGGCTCATCCACCGGTAATCCGGGTGTGCCCGCCCTGAGTCCCAGCCAGGTGGCTGGTGTCGTTGCGCAGCCCAACTGGAATTCGGTTGATGACGCCTACGGCTTCACACCGGCCAACGTGGGTGAAGCCGGCCCCCTGGTCGACAGCACTGGTGCCGCTACTCCGGTCACCATCGCCTTTGATGCCAACGACAGTTGGTACAACGATGTCAACCCCACGACCATCACCGATTCCAACGCAATTTTGCTGAACGGCATCATCAAGGCAGGCGGAGGAGCCGGGGCGACTGAAACCTTTACTTTCAACAATCTGCCGGATGCGACCTACGACCTCTATGTCTACCTGACGATGAACGGGGATAAGGTCGCGGCGCAGGTGACCGATTCGGACAATCTGACGTCCTATTATGTCACCGAGTGGCATCAGTTTACCAACGGGTCTCCCCTGGTTCAGGCGACCAACACCAATCCCAGTGGCACATACGACGTGGGTAACTATGTAGTGTTCAAGGGATTGGGTACCTATGGTCGCCCCAGTCTGGGAGTGAGCGTCACCCATGTGGCCGGTCCGGATGGTGCGGTGAATGGCGACGGAACCGGCGTCCCGGCCCTGCAATTGGTGAAGGTGGGACCTGCAGTGCCCAATACCCACACGGTGAGCGTGACCCAGCCGCCCGCCAGCCGCCGCGTTCTCGTGGGTGACACCAACGTGAGCTTCTCGGTGAAGACCCAGGGGCCGGTGTTTGGCATCCAATGGTATAAGAACAAAACGGCGATCCCCGGCGCCACGGGTTATACCTATCTGGCACCGGCGATTTCCGCTGGGGACAATGGAGCTACCTTCTATGCCGCAGTGAGCAACAACGTCAATGTGGCCTTCAGTTCCAATGCCATCGTGACGGTGGGTTCAACGGTCATCTCCACCGAGGGCATCCGGAATGATTTCTATTCCGGAGCAGTTCGTACGGATCTGGAACCCCCGGGCACGACTCCGGGAGATCCCACCTCGACAAGCTACTGGAGAGCAATCGATGACGGGGGTGGCCATGGCAACAACTACACGGATGTTTCCTCTGGATTCTTTCATCCTCCTGTCTCCGGAAATTATGTCTTCTTTGTCTCGGCCGACGATGATTCGGACTTCTTCCTTAGCACCGACGACACCGTGGCCAACGCCCACCTGATCGCCAGCGAAACCGGATGGTCCAATGGACGCGAATGGACGATTTCGGCCGGCGGCAGTGACGTGACCCAGAAGCGTTCGGATACCAATCCGAACTCCGCCTGGCCCACCGCCACCGGAACAGGTGCCACCATCACCCTCAGTGCGAGCAAAAGTTACTACTTTGCCGTCGTTCACCATCAAGGTGGCGGTGGAGACCCGATCACGGCCACCTACAAACTGGCCTCGGATCCTGATCCCCAGAATGGAACGCCCAGTGCGTTGGTCCCGCCGCTGGTCACCTCCGCTCCCCATCCCATCCTGGATGGCGGTTACATTGCATTCCCTAATCCGCCGACCAATGTCACGGTCCTTCAGAGCCGTCCCGCGACCTTCTCGGTCACGGCGGAGGGCCGATATCTGGGTGACGACGTTCTGACCCAGGCGGTCGTCTATCAGTGGCAAACCGCTCCCTCGGGCTCCTCGGCCTTCACGGATATCCCGGGTGCAACCGGAAACACCTACACCACGCCGCTCACCAAGCTGACCGATAGCGGCGCTCAATACCGCGTTGTCGCCAAGGACTTTGGTGCCTCCGGAACCAGCTCCGTCGCTTCGGTGACGGTGACTCCAGATACTGTCCCGCCGCTGCCCACGGTCGTGAACTCGGTCAGCGCCACCTTGAAGACCATCGTGGTGACCTTTAACGAGGTCCTCGATCCCGCCTCAGTGGCCAACCCGGCCAATTACGTGGTGACGCCCGGAAACATTGCCGGGGCAAGTGCCACTCTGGATGCCTCGGGTACGGTGGTGACCCTGGTCACTGCGGCTCCTGTCGCGGCGGGTGTGACCAACACCCTCTCGGTGGCGGGTCTCAAGGATCTGGCTGGCAATCCGGCCCCGGCGGGCACCAGCATCGAATTCAGTGCCGTTCTAGTGACCTACGAGGACGACATCAAGTTCGACGGTCCGATCGCATTCTATCGGTTCGAGGAAACGTCCGGCGCAACGGCCAAGAATTCCGGTTCGAGCGGTCTCGACGGTATCTACAGCGTGGGCGACGAGTCGGGCCCAGGCTCCGGTGGCACGCCGGGAAGCGCAGTCGGTGACCCGGGTCCGCGGCCTCCCGCCTTTGTCGGCTTTGCCGCCAATAATCGCTCGGCCACCTTTGACGGGGCGAGCACCTGGGTCGATGCGGCCACGAACTACCTGCAATCCCAGGCGGCCTTCACCCTGGAATACTGGGTGTCGCCGGAGCGTACCAATACCGATGGAACGACCTGGGGCAACCGGATCGGCATTGTTGGTCAGAATGACGCCATCGAGTACGGGTTCATTGACCCCCAGACGATTCAAATCTGGACTCCCAATGGTGGCAGCATCAACACCACCTATACCTTCCCGGATGATGAATGGCATCATGTGGCCACCATTGCCAGCGGCACCACCATCAAGACCTATTTTGATGGTGTCCTTCAGACCACGGGCGGCAACAACGCCAACGGCAGCTACGGCACCTCCGCTTACAATGTGCATATCGGCGGCGCCGGTGTGTTCGACGTGACCGGCAACTGGTTCAAGGGACACATCGATGAAGTGGCCATCTTCCTGAAATCCATCCCGGCGGACCGGGTGGCGGCCCATTACAAGGCCGGCAAGGAAGGCGGCGTCATCACCACCAGCGGCGTGGTTCACGGACCAGGCTCCGGACCGGCAACGCTGACAGCATCCATTGACGGTTCCACCATCATCGTCTCGTGGGCTCCGTCGGGCGGGACCTTGCAGTCCGCCCCTGCCCCTGCGGGTCCGTGGACGGATGTGGGAGCGGCCAACCCCGCCCATATCTCCCTCGGAGCCGGGCCGGCGTTCTATCGCGTGAAGAATTAAGCGATCGAAGTTTCACGAGGGACCGGACATCCGTCCGGTCCCTTTTTTTGTGCCCTGAACAGGAACTGCGGTGCACAATCCTGAAACCAGCAATCCCCCCCGGAAGGGATATCCAACGAAGTGAGCCCGCTCGTGAACAAGTCCCTGATCCAAACCGGGGCCGTGCAGGTAGCCCAACGGTGCAGGGATCGGGTCAGGTCGTCGGTGAGGCCCGGAAGACCAGAATACTCAGCGGCGGCAGGGTGAACAGGGCGGACCATCGCTGCCCATGAACCGAATACTCCTCAGCGGTGACGGCTCCGGCATTGCCAAGGTTCCCACCACCGTAACGATGGCTGTCGCTGTTCAGCGCCTCTGTCCATGTCCCTGGCAAAGGCAGTCCGATGCGATAGTTCCTGCGTACGTCGGGTGTCAGATTCAGGATCACCAGCACGACCGAGGCAGGATGGGCGGAAACGCCATCCCCCACGTCGCGGGTCGGTGATTGGCGGACGAAGCTCAGGACGCTGTGCTCGTGATCGCCGCAATCCATCCACCAAAAACCCTCGGTCTCATAATCACTCCGCGAAAGCGCCGGTTCCAATTGATAAAAGGAATTCAAGTCGGCCACCCAATCCTGAAGCCCTTGATGGTAGGGTCCCTGACCCAACAGCCACCAGTCGAGCGAGGCATTTTCGTTCCATTCAGCGACCTGCCCGAACTCGCCACCCATGAAAAGAAGCTTCTTTCCGGGAAACATCCACTGATACCCAAGCAGCGCCCGCAGGTTGGCAAACGCGCGCCAATCATCGCCCGGCATCCGCTTTCGCAGGGAACCCTTTCCATGCACCACCTCGTCATGGGACAGCGGCAGGATGTAGTTCTCCTGCAGGTGATAAAGCATGGCAAAAGTCAGATCATTTTGATGATACCGCCGGTAAATGGGGTCCCGCTTGAAGTATCCCAGGGTGTCGTGCATCCATCCCATGTTCCACTTCAGATCAAAACCGAGTCCACCCAGCCAGGGGGGACGCGAAACCATGGGCCAGGCGGTGCTTTCCTCGGCAATGGTCAATATCCCGGGGAATTCGGTATGCGTCAGTTCGTTGAACTGGCGCAGAAAGGCCACCGCCTCCAGGTTTTCACGGCCTCCGTACTGGTTGGGGACCCACTCTCCCTCTTTTCGGGAGTAATCGAGATACAGCATCGAGGCCACCGCATCCACACGCAGACCATCCACGTGAAAACGGTCCGCCCAGTAAAGGGCGTTGGCGGTGAGGAAATTGCGAACCTCATTGCGGCCGTAATTAAAAACCAGCGTACCCCAGTCCGGTTGGGCCCCCTGACGGGGATCGGCATGCTCATACAACGCGGTGCCATCGAACTGGGCCAATGACCAGTCATCCTTGGGGAAATGACCCGGAACCCAATCGATGATCACCCCTATCCCGGCCTCGTGAAGCGACTGGATCAAGAATTGGAGGTCATCCGGTGTCCCGTATCGGCTGGTGGGGGCAAAAAAGCCTGTGACCTGATAACCCCAACTGGGATAGAAGGCATGCTCTGAGACAGGAAGAAACTCCACATGGGTGAAGGACATCCGACGCAGATAATCAATCAACGGATGGGCCAGATCTCGGTAGCTCCAGGACTCGAAGGCGGAACGTTTGCGCCAGGAGCCGAGATGTAGTTCGTAAATGCTGATGGGTGCCCGGAGCCACTGGGTTTCGCTCCGTCGCTTTAACCAGGCGGCGTCATCCCATTGAAAACCTCCGGTGTCCCAAACAATCGCGGCATTCTTGGGAGGCTGTTCGAAGAAGAGTCCAAACGGATCGGTCTTCAGTCGGGTCCGACCGTGACTGTCGATCAGTTCAAACTTGTAAAGGCTTCCCACGCTGACTCCGGGAATAAAGATTTCCCAGATTCCGCTGGTCCCCAGCAGGCGCATGGGATGAGCCCGTCCGTCCCACTGATTCCAGGAGCCGACGACTGAAACCCGGTGGGCATTGGGGGCCCACACGGCAAAACTGGTCCCTGAAACGCCATCCACCGTACGGGGATGCGCGCCAAGAGCATCATACAGCTTGCGATGTTTGCCTTCGCCGATCAGATAAAGATCGGTCTCACCCAGGGTTGGCAGAAAGGAATAGGCATCCCGGTGTTGCCGACGTTGCCCGGAGGAATCGGTGATCACCAAATCGTAGGCATAAACTGCCCGGGCGGCATTGGTTGTTCCCTCAAAAATGACGGTATCCCCCAGGCGGGTCAGTTCAAGATGGGGTCGCTGGGATTCATGAGTCGGTACGACCTCCACCCGGACGGCGTCCGGCACCTGGGCGCGAACCACCAGACCTTTTCCGCCTTCAAGGGCGTGCATTCCCAGCAGGGAATGGGGCGAGGCATGCCTCAATTGGCTGAGTGAGGCCAGTTCCGCCAGGGTGAGAATCATTGGTCGAAGCGTACCGAATCCACCCGCGATGGCAACCGTGGGACCGATGCTTAATGACTGCCCGAAGATTCCGAGCCTGCCTCCCGGCCCTCCCGCTGCTGGCGACGATCGAATTCCGCAAGATGGAGGTGGAGGATGCGTTTGACCTCCGCAATCGTGGCCAAGGAATCGGTGCAGGCATGGCCCGCCGGAATGATAACCTCAGACAGGGCGTTGGTCAGATGGGCGCTTTCATAAGGAACGACCCCGTCGGAGGTGGGCGTCGTCCCAGGGTTTCCACGGTTGGCAATGATGGAATGAAAGGGGACCGGAATGGGACGCTCTTCCATGGCGCGGTAGAGTGGATTGCCCGGCGACAGCGACTCCACGCTGGTCAATCCCAACTTATTGTATTTCAGCAGGTCCGGACGAATCGCGTCGACGTTCATGGTCAGAAGTTCCGTGGCCGTCTGGACGGTGGTGGCCGGCAGGTGGATCAGTCGGACAAACCACCGCGAAAACCAGAGATCCGCCAGCCCACTGCCCCGATGCGGGGTGGCGATGAACACCACGCGGGAGACGCAGGGTTGTCGGTCAAAGAAAAAGCTTTCCTTGAGGTCCTGCCGTATCGAATCCCGTACGTTGAGCTTTTCCACCGGTTTGGAGAAGAAATTGGTCCAGAAATGGTCCCCGGATTCAGTGGTTTGAAGCCGGGATAGAATGCCACCCATGCTGTGACCAATGAGGACCAATTCGTGACTGGTCGCATGGTGAAGTCCTGGATCCAGCCGGTTCAACGCGTCCTGAAGCGATGTTCTTAATTGATGGGCCGACTCAGGAATCGGGAGGCCGGAGGGGTAGATGAAGTACCAAAGCTGCAACCGGTGGCTGAGCTGCGGGTCGGCTTGAATGGCACTGGCCATTTCGAGCCATGTCGCCGGCGATGAATAGAGCCCGTGGACCAGAACCACTGGAATCTTCTCGGGATGATACGGTTCCAGCAGGAACAGGCCGCCTTCCTCCAGGTGAAGTCCCGGCCAGAGAAGTCCCAGCCAGGCCCACTTGATGAAGGCCTCCCGGGCGAGGCTCAAACGGGCCGGGGCGGTGAAATTGGCGGACAAAACCCGGCCCTGTAAACCGGGGACTTCCTCCGGCGGCACATGGGGATCGACCAGTCGGAGAAGTGCGGGCCGGGGATTGGAAGTTGAATCGGGAAAATCCAATACGGCGGTCACCGGCAAATAAATGCGCTGGGCAAAAAAATTGGTTCGTTCCCGGGTCAGCTCCGACGCCTGCCCCAGTTCTCCCACCAGCGCCGCTCCTTCGCCGGTGTGGGCAAACAGGCCGGTGATACCCCGCTCCTCGGTGGGGTCAGCCGGGTAGAGACGATCGTATCCGGACAAACTCAGGGAGGTGCCCTCGCGATCGTTGGGTGGCATTTGCAACAGGTACGGACCCACCCGCAGCCCACCGTTGGTCAGTGCCGAGGCTCCCACCGGTGAAAGGCGATCCCGGAGCGTAGCGACAAGGTCGGAAACCTGACGTTCAAACCTGAGTTGGACCTTTTCCTGGGAATTTCCCGTCGCGGAGGCGCGGAGCGCCTGCTTTTGTAGCGCCTCCGCCTTTTGAAGTTTCGCTGCGATTGGATTGCGGTCGGTTCGCTCTCCGTGGGCGCAACCCAGCAGACCGAGG
>CAIPFS010000375.1 GCA_903864375.1 uncultured Verrucomicrobiota bacterium | reverse complement strand
GCCATCATTGCCATCCTGGCTGCACTTCTCTTGCCCGGCCTCGCAACGGCCAAGGCCCGCGCCCATCGTACCGTCTGCCTGTCGAACCTGCGGCAAATCGGGGTCGCCATCCGCACGTACTCGGACGACAACCTGGGCCTGATTCCCTATGGCCCCAAGGCACCGCCCTTCATCAGTCCCGCCGACCTGTATCCCTCCACCGGAGCCCCCACCAGTGTGCTGTCGCTGGCTTCGGGTCCGGTCGCCGCCCTCGGACTGCTTCTGACCAACGACCTCGCGCGTCGACCCAAAGTCCTGTTCTGCCCGGGAGCAGATCAACCGCTGGACGCCGATGCCGAACTGGCGCGGGTGGGAAGGGGACAGGCCCAGGGAAGCTACTATTACCGGCATGCGGGCAATACCAACCTGTTCGATCCCCCCGGCACCAACCCGCCTCCATCGAACATTCGCCTCGACAGCCTGGGACTCAACCGCCTCGGCCAACCCATCCGCGCGCTGGCCATCGACGTCCAGTTCGTTGCCCCTCCGGACCTGGGTGTCTTCAACGTCAAAACCAGGACGCATCATAAACAACAGTTTGCCGATGCCGTCTATTCCGATGGCCATGCGGTGTCCCTGAAAAATATCCGTGCCCGCTTCACAGTCGACACCACCGACTACAGTTCATTAAGAAGCTCCTTCAGCCGAATTCTTGAGGTTCTGGAACTGGCAGACACGGAACCGTGAACTGAAGAGGGGTTTTACCATGCCCCATGTGCCTCCGTCGGCGGTCCGAACGTCCGTTCTCTTCACCTCTCCATGCCTCTTCGCGGCTTCTCGTGAGTCCAATGCCATTATTATCACACGAAGCACCCCGGTGCTGAGGACGCCCCATTGGCTTCACCGCGTCCGACGCCCCGGCACAATGGTCTCGGCACGCCCCAGATACGCACCGCAAGACTCCCGGACGACCAATTGGGGGGTCAGGGTCATGGACCTCGCGGGCAGGGAAGGATCAATCAACCGATCAATCATGGCCCGCAGCGCCGTGGTGGCAATTTCGCGCCGCGGTTGATGGATCGTGGTCAGGGGAACTCCCAGCAATGTCGCATACCGCACGTCGTCAAATCCCACCAGCCGGACGTCCCGCGGGACCTTGACCCCGATGGCTTCCAGCGATCTCAACAGCAACGAGGCCGTATGGTCATTCGCGCAGATGAAGGCGTCGGTCAGGGAACCGGGCGTCAGCGAACGGACAAACTTGAGGTCCGACGGGTCGCCCAGGCGCACCCATCCCGGTTCTGGTTCAAGCCCGTGGCGGACAAAGGCTTCCCGAACTCCCGCGATTCGGGCGTCCACGGTCGGTGCCGAAAGATGGCGGGCCACATACCGGATCCGACGGCATCCCAGTCGGATCAGATGGTCGGCCAGAAGAAACCCTCCGCCCACATTGTCAATGCCGACCAAATCGAAGTCACTCCGATGCGGAAACGACTGCAAATCCCGGTCCAGCAACACCACTGGAATTCCCGCCAGCCGCAGCGATTCCGCCAGGCGCCGATTCACCAACTCCTTGCCGGGCACCAATTCATAGGGGGCAAAAAACACGCCATTCACTTTGCGCTGGATGAACTGCTGGCAGAGCTCCTCCGCATGCTCCACGCTCGCATCGGTGTCGTGACGCGGATGGGTTGATCCACCCCACAACAAGACATAGTCCATCGCCCGCGCCAGACTCGCCAGTTCGCCGCAGACCAGTTCGAAGATTTCCGTGGTTCCAAGCCCCGGAATCAGCAGGCCCAACTGGCGTTGAGAATGGGCCGTCGGGACCGATGAGTTTCGGACGTAGCTTCCTGACCCGGCCCGCCGTTCAACCAGTCCCTCCCGCTGCAGGTCCAACAACGCCCGGGCCACCGTCGGACGGGAGACTTTCCATTGGCGGACCAGTTGGGACTCGCTCGGCAGTCGCGCACCGGTGGGGTAAACACCGCCGGCGATGCCTTCCCTCAATTCCCGGGAGATGGCCTGATGTTTGTTGGGTGGACCCATGGTTGACAGCTTTCAAAGCTGTCATGACGGGTTTGTGTCCCGGCAGTCAAGTTGAAGCTGACATTTCCGGTGCCCTCGAATTAGTTTGGCCCAAGTCCACCCTGTGTTCCTCTCCACGATCCTTTGACGCCCATGACTCCACGACGCGGCATTTTCTCACGGTCAGGCCGGTGCTCGATGGGATCCTCCAGCGCCCGATGGGCCGGTTTCACCCTGATCGAATTGCTGGTGGTGATTGCCATCATTGCCATTCTCGCCGGGATGCTCCTTCCAGCCTTGAACGGCGCCAAATCCAAGGGCGAGCGCATCGCCTGCCTGAATAATCTCCGGCAGGTGTCGATGTTCATGCAGTTCTACACCGACGAGAATCTGGACGTGTTTCCGGCTCATCGGAATGCCGGTTTGACCACCGATGATGCCGCTCCGTCCGTCACAAACTGGTGGGGGACGCAAATTGTCGGACGGGATGCCGGGCGCAGCAACCTCTTCCATTGCCCGTCCATCAAAGGCAAACGCCTGGACAACGGCGTCAAGTGGGAGTGGAGTTTTGATGCCCACAAGGTGGGGTATGGCTACAACAGCTTTTTCCTCGGGCTTCACCCCTACTCGACCATCTCCTTCGGCGTCGGAGGAACCACGTTCTCCAGCAGCCCGTGGTTCAAGCGCTCCCGATTGGTGAGCCCGTCCCAGACCCTGTTGGTGGGTGATCGGATGCCCAAGGGGGATGGAACCTGGAGCAGCAGCCTCTGGTGGCCGACCGCGTGCCTCGATCTGAAAGCAAGCCAGAGCAAAGGCTTTGAGGGAATTGATCCCCACCGGCACGCCCAATCCGGCAATGTCGTTTTCACCGACGGCCATTCCGAATCAAGGAAAAGCAATACCATCAATCCGCCGGTGGACCCGGCGGATGGGAGTGTCAAGGGACTGGTGAACTATGAATTTTGGGATCCTCTCCTGCGCGTCAAACGCTAGATCCGGAATGCTGCTCTCATGAATTTAAAGCTCTTATTTTTTCGGCTCCTTCTGGTGGCCTCCTGCCTGCCGGGAGTCTGTTTTTCTCCCGCTGCCGTCGCTGCGGAAAAATCCGCCGGAACGATTGGAATCTCCGTATTGACGTTGAATAATCCATTCTTCAAGGAGATCGCCGACAGCCTGACCCGGGAAGTGGCACGGAATGGCTATCAGGTGATCACGGTCAGCGGTGATTTTGACGTCGCCCGCCAGCAGAATCAGGTCAAGGATTTCATCGTGCGCAAGGTCAGCGCCATGGTTCTTTGTCCGTGCGATTCCAAGGCCATTGGTCCAGCCATCCGGGAGGCCAACCGCGCCGGCATTCCCGTGTTCACCGCCGATATTGCCTGTCTTGATCCATCATCCAAGGTCGTTGCCCATATCGCCACCGACAACCTTCAGGGCGGGCGCATGGCGGCCGATGCCGTGGTCGAGGCCCTGGGCGGCAAGGGCAGGGTCGGGATTCTGGATCATCCGGAAATTGAATCCGTGCTCCTGCGCACCAAAGGCTTTGAGGAACGTCTGGCGGAGTTGAATTTGAAGCCGGGGGTTCAGGTGGAGATTGTCGCCAAACTTCCCGGTGGCGGGGACAAGGCCAGGAGCTTCAAGGCGGCGCAGGATATGCTCCAGGCGCATGGCGATTTGAATGCCATTTTCGCCATCAATGATCCCTCCGCGCTCGGAGCCCGCGCCGCCCTTGAAAGCGCGGGCAGGGCCGAAAAGGTCCGGATCATCGGTTTCGACGGGCAACCGGAAGGCAAGGCCGCCATCAAGGCAGGAAAAATCTTCGCGGATCCCATCCAGTTTCCCGACCGGATCGGGGTTGAGACCGCCCGCGCGATCCAAAAGTACATGAACGGCGAGGATGTCCCGGCCCAGATTCTCATCCCCACCGCGCTCTATCATCAGGCCGATGCCGCCCGTGACCCGTCCGTGAAATGAAGTCGGGCCAGCGTGGACAATGGGGTCTGCCCGGACGACAGGTTCTTTCCGACTACGGCATGCTCGGGGCGCTGTTGCTCCTCGGGCTTTTTTTCTCCTGGCGCACCTGGGATGAACAGCGTCCCGAGGGAGCCGACGCCGGTCATCAGGTGGCCCGGTTGATTCGTCAGTCCGGGATCCCCGGTGGTCGCCTCCTGATTGTCGCCCGGGAAACACCGGAAGACCGGGAATTCTCGGCCGCCCTCGTGAGCGACCTCGCCGGGGGAGGTGTGGAGGTGGTCGACACCGTCCATGGACAACCGGTGGATGCCCGCCGTGCCTTGAACCGCATCGCGGGATCGGGAGGAACCGTGAACTGGATTGCCTGCACCCACGAGGCGGCCCGCTGGCCCATCTGGCAGGGGCTGGGGGAAACGTTTCCCGGCTTGGCCGCCGCCCGGGTGATCGAGCCGCGCTCCTATCACTGGCCTAATTTTTTGAAGGCCGACAATCTCCTCAATGTGGCCAACCAGATTGTGGTCATAGCGGTTCTTGCCATCGGGATGACGCTGGTGATCATCACCGGGGGTATCGACTTGTCGGTGGGCAGCCTGGTGGCACTTTCGGCAGTAGTGACCACCTGGCTCATTGCCAACCTCGGGGGAGGGGAGCAGGCAGGGATGGCTGTTCTGATCGGTGCGGCGCTGGCCGGACTCCTGGTGTCCGCCGCCCTCGGTCTTTTTTCCGGGATCATGGTCACCTGGTTCGCCATCCCACCGTTCATCGTGACCCTGGCGATGATGCTGGTCGCCAGCGGCTTGGCCTACCTCTTATCCAAAGGTCAATCCATCTATCAACTGCCGGAATCCTTTGTCTGGCTGGGACGCGGCAAATGGGCGGGTGGCATTCCCATTTCGGTCGTGCTCATGGGAGTGCTCTACATCGCAGCCCACCTCTTTATGAGCGGGGCCGTTCTGGGGCGCTACGTCTATGCCGTGGGAGGAAATCGCGAGGCCTCACGCCTTTCCGGCGTCCCTGTGGCCGGGGTGTTGCTGTTTGTTTATGTTCTCAATGGCTTCCTGGCAGGCCTCGGTGGCCTCATCACCGCATCGCAGCTCAAGAGCGGTTCACCCAACTACGGGACCATGTACGAACTCTATGTGATTGCAGCCGTGGTGGTCGGCGGAACCAGCCTCTCCGGAGGACAGGGCAAGGTCCTCGGAACCCTCATCGGTGCTTTGATCATCGCCGTGATTCAAAACGGAATGAATCTGACCGGGGTCGAAAGTTATACCCAGAAAGTCGTCCTCGGCCTCGTCATCCTTGGAGCGGTGCTGCTCGACCGCCTCAAAAAAGGCGGATGGCTCCGGCGGCGGGAGAAGAAACGGACATGAGATATCGATTGCTCGGTGCTGGTGAATTGCTCTGGGATTTGCTTCCGGGAAATCCGCAGATGGGCGGGGCGCCGGCGAACTTTGCCTGCACGACGGCGGCGCTCGGCGCCGATGCCGCCGTCATCTCTCGCGTGGGAAATGATCCCCGGGGCAGCGGCCTCTTGGACCGATTGAAGTCACTCGGGGTCTCCACGGCGTGGGTGCAGACCGATCCCGATGCCCCCACGGGCACCGTCGACGTCGATGTCGGGGAACGGGGACAACCTCGATTCAGGATTCATGAAGGAGTCGCCTGGGATCGCCTGGAACCCACGGACGTTGCAATGTCCGCGGCAAGGAATGCCGACGCCGTCTGCTTTGGGACCCTCGCCCAGCGGGCGGAACCATCAAGGTCCACGATTCGGGCCCTGCTCGGTGCGGTCCGTCCCGATGCCTTCCGCATCCTGGACGTCAACCTCCGGCAGCACTTTTACTCCCGGGAGATCCTGGAAGCATCACTTACGCTGGCCAACGTGTTGAAGATCAACGACGCCGAGCTTCCCATTCTTGGCGCGTTGGTCGGACCGTCGGATTCCCCCCGGGTTCTCATCGAGCGACTGGCCGACTGCTTCGAACTCCGGGTGATAGCCTACACCCGCGGGGAGGCCGGAAGCCTGCTGTGGGCCGACGGACGCTGGTCCGATCATCCCGGTGTTCCCACCCGGGTTGTCGATACCGTGGGTGCCGGTGACGCCTTCACCGCAGCCATGACCCTCGGATTGCTCGTCGGTTGGGACCTGAATACCATCAACCAAAACGCCAATGCGGTTGCCTCCGAGGTGGCCTCCCATCCTGGTGCCACTCCTCCCCTTTCAGCGTCTCTTCGTCACCTGTTTCAAGGTTGTCAAGGTTGACAGCCTGCCTTCCCAACAGCTCGTTGGGCAGGCGTTCGCCCAATCCCCGGGTGGGGCGTCTCGTGGGGACCGTCTGGCCCGCGCCCGGATGCGCGGACTTGAAGCGCGGCATCAACTGGCCACCGCCGAAGGTGGAAGCTTTTCATCGGAAGAGGTGGCCCGCCTTCTCGGGATATCCAAGACAGCCTTCCTCAAGCGGCACATGGCCGGTCGGTTGCAGGGCTGGAGGGAGGAGCGTCTTCAGCCAGTCCGTTTTCCCCAATGGCAGTTTGATGCCCGGGGACAAACTCGCGCGGCACCTCAGTCCAGAACTCTGGGTGCACTCAGCAACAGGGATCCCGCTGTGAAGTGGTTGGATCAACGAAATGTAGCTCTGGTCTGACCAGGGCCTCAACCAACGCCTTGGCCAATCGTCGGGCCGACGCTTGAGCCCGTTTGCCGAAGGCAGCCAGTTCCGGGACTTTTGTCGGTTGTTTCGCCAGGGCCATGGCCAATCGTCCCGGATGCAGCCGTTGTTGCTCGTCCATCAACTGGCCAAAATCCAGGGGAAGGTCCTCCTGCCAGTCGTCTGAGATCACTCTGGCGGTCAGGCTCGGCACCCCATGAATGGCAGCCACGCGACGCAGCGCGCCAGACTCCATCTCGACGGCATCCGCACTGACCGAAGCCGCCAATCGGGACTTGGACTCCCGATTCCAGGCAATCTTTGGCTGGCAGGTCAATCGGCCAGGACGAAAGCCAGCCTTCGAAAACCGATCAATATGGGGAAAATCCGGGTCAGCCTCGTAAATCAGGCTTTCCCTGGGCCACGAGGGTCGCAATCCCCCGGCAAATCCAGAGGTGACCAGCCAGGCCGGCTTCCAGCGAAGCACCGCCTGACGGCCCGCTTCCTCGGCATTCCGCGGTCCCATCCCCGTCACAAGCACCACCAGGCCGGTATCAAACCAGGCACGTCCCGGGAAGGTCCGGGGACCGGGCCATTCAAACGGCTTGAGGGCTCCTCCCTGTTGTCTCCAAAAGTCGTGGAATGGTCGAAACTCTTCGTTGACGGCGAAGCATAACAGGACCGGGTTCATCCCGGCGGCAGCGGCATTCAATCAGTGAATGGGTCTTCTAGTTGCGGGAAATATCCTCCGGGCATTCCGCCAGGAGTCGGTAACGCCACTCCGGGCGCAGCCGTAGAATTTGACGCCACAACTGGTCGGGTGTGGCGGAAAAAATCAGGTCGGGAGTCGCCGGATGCGTGATCCAGGCGTCTCGCTTGAGTTCGTCATCCAACTGCCCGGGTGCCCAGCCGGCATAACCTTGAAAAACCCGGAGCGGATGCTCTTCTGGCCACCCCCGCGACAACTCAACGAGCTCCTCCATGTCGTGGCCCAGCGATAGGTTTTCAAGAACTCCCGTCCGTTCGGGTCCCAATTGGGCGAACAAGTAACACAGGGATTGCGGCGCGACCGGGCCTCCCCCATAGACCAATTCCCCCGCCAGACGAGTGGGAAGGTCCTGCTGGATGATCGACTCCATGCGCGATTCTGTGGGGCGGTTGAGAACAACGCCAAAGGCACCCTCGGCATTGTGCTCGCACACCAACACGACGCTCTGATGGAAGTAGCTTCCTCCCAATCCTCCTCCATCCAGGAGAAGCTGCCCTTTGAGGGAACGGGTGCGTTGGGGCATGACTGTGGCGGAACAATGTAACAGGCTTGAGCCGGGCGCAAACCCGTTTAGATTTCAGACCATGAAGCGTCGCTTGCTGCTGCTCGCCGCCCTGATGGCTCTGGGCGTTGGTATCGTTGGTTGTTCCCATTCCGGAAGTCGCGAATTCGTTCCGGGTAAGGGTTGGGTTCCAAACTAACTCACGAGGGGATTCCTCAAAGACCGGACCCCTTCCGTCCCGTCTCCCCACCGCACCAGGGACCCCCTTTGGGTAAGGTCCCTTTTTGCTGACGTCCCAGCCGCGGGCCAGGTTTTAGGGGTGCCCGTTTGGCAGCACCTCGGAGACTTCAGCGTCTCGAGTTGTTCAGTTTGCTCAACAGGCGAAGGATCTCGAGGTAGAGCCAGACGATGGTCACCAGCAGGCTGAAGCCCGCATACCATTCCATGTACTTTGGTGCACCCCGCCGGACACCCGACTCGATGAGGGCAAAGTCCAGAATCAAGTTCAGCGCGGCGACTGCCACCACAACGACGCTGAAACCGATGCCAATCGGACCGGAATCATGAATCATCGGGATCGATTTACCGAAAAAGCCCATGACCATGCTGACGAGATAAACCAGGGAGATGGCCCCAGTCGCCGCCATGACGACGACCATGAACTTCTCCGTCGCTCGAAGCACTCCGGTCCGGTAGAGAACCAGCATGACCCCCAGCACGCCCAAGGTCAGTGCCGCCGCTTGAAAGGCAATGCCCTGGTACTTGGCATTGAAAACCGAGGAAATGGCCCCGAGCAGCGCACCCTCGAAGACGGCGTAAACCGGTGCCAGAACTGGAGCCCACGATTGCTTGAAGCAAAGAACGATGGCGCAAAGTGCACCGACAATGAGCCCGAGAACTGCCAACCCGCCTCCGAGAGAAGGGTTGCTGGAGGTCAGGTTCCAGGAAAAGGCGGCCGTCAGGATCGTCATCAGCAGCAGGATGCCGCTTTTATTGACCGTCCCGTCCAACGTCATGACCTCGCCCGCCGTCCGGGGGAGACCGTTGTACGTTCGTTCACTCAATACAGGATTGGAGCCAATCATGCCGGGAGATTAGCCCGAAATCACTCCAAGTCCAGCTTCCGACCGGGTGGAAACCAGGACCATTTTTCCAGTCAACCCGCGAACACAGGGTCCCTTGGACCCACCATGAATGATGATCAACCAAAGCGGAAAAGCAGAGGCCATGGGTGCCATCGGAAGAGCTTCGGGCCGTGAGTGGTCCGAACGACGCCCGCTCCGCACAGGCGGAGACCATAGGCCGTCCGCAGGACCTTAAAGGGATCGAAATCGATCGGGAATAAAATCGGCATCACTGCACTCGGCCACCGCCAGCCGGGTCTGCTCCCAGAGCACCTCCTCGCTGACCGGTCGGAGATAATGCTGAAAGCGGCGGCTCAACGCCTCCAGTGGACTCGAATTCCGGGCGACCGCCTCCCGCTGGAGTTGCGTCAGCAGCGCATCCACCTCTCCCGGGGTCATCAGGTCGGGCACCTTCCCCTCCAGTTCCGTGGGGATCGTTGGCGGAAGGTCCAACTTCCGGCCCCGGGCCAATCCCCGAATTAGATTCCAGCTTTCATCGGCCGTCGGGGTGGGAAACAACGGGACTTTGACATCAATCCGGCCCGGGCGTTTCAGGTCGACTTCGACCAGGTCCGGACGGCTGGTGGCCAGGATCCAAAGAATGCGTCCACGGTTGGCCGGGTCGCTCATTTCCTGGGCGAACATGGAGTAGACCCTCCCGGACACGCCCGGTTCAGATCCCCCTGAATCCCGTCGGCCCAACGACTGATCGGCTTCATCAATGAAGACACAGCAGCGCCCGAGTGCCCGAAGGGTCCTGAAGATCTTCTCCAGATTGCCTTCGGTGCTTCCGTACCATTTGTCCCGGAAATTTTTGAGGATCACCACCGGAACTCCGGCCTCGCCGGCCAGACATTTGACCACGTAAGTCTTTCCGGTGCCGACCGGTCCGCACAAGAGATATCCCTGCGGAATCAAGTCGAGACGGGAGGCTTTCCAGAGGGTGATATTCTGACGCAAATGAAGCTTCAGGGACTCCTGGCCGTGGAGGTCATTCAATGTCAGCCGCGGCGGAAGAAATTCGATCAACCCGGGGCACTCCCGCTCGATGATCTCCGCCTTGAATCGGCCCAGTTCAGAGGTCTGGAGCGGCTGACGACGGTGTTCGGCCAGCCGGACCATCCGGTCCAGCGACGCCAGAGTCGTGCCCGTCAGGCTTTCCGCTGCCGACCGGAGGTCCTCCCCCAATCCCGACAGTGCCACGACCCGGAGGGGACGATGAAGCGTCAGCCAGTTCTGAATCTCCGGAGATCCCGGCAGGGGGATTTCGACCTGTGCCGTGGCCGGATTCTGCCGAAGAAGTGGATGCAGTTCATTCAGGTTTTCCGCGAGGAGGAAACTGACGATGTCATGCCGGGTGAAACCGGGATCCCGACTCCATTCCCGGACGAGAAACGCGGCGGCATTGGTTTCCGCCCCCCGATCGTCGCTATGAAGAAAGAGGTCGGCATCCGCCAGAATGACCGCCACCTTGATCCGGGTTTGGCCCAGACCCGCCAGATTGGAGCAGTAGCGGAGGTAGGCGGAAATGAATTCGATGGCGGGCCGTGCATTTCGCGGGGGGGACCCGGCCCCCGGCCATTGGCTGAAAAGGGCTCCTCCCCGGTCCACCCGAAGCCCGTTGCCAGGATCGTAGCGAAGAACCACATCGTAGCGGGGAATGACGATTTGCTGGAGGTAGTCCGAAAGGCTTCCTCCGGAAATGCCCGGTTCGCTGGGTCCTTCGAACTGGTCATTCACATTCCCCGTCAGGAGAAACTGGGTGTGGGCCTGACTGTTATACAGGTCGATGACCGTTTGGACCCAAACGGGAAGGGGGGCAGTCATTAAGGCCATGAGAGGAATGGAAGAGGATGCCCCGGGATCAGTGGCCGATGGGGCGGACCCGCGTTGGAGGTTCGGGTTCGCTGGGGCCGGTGTCGATGAATTGGGAGGTCAACTCCAGGTCGAGGGATATCGCCGGCGGCTTCGTCTGCATCGTGGCATGGTCCAGCGCCAGTTCCACCTGGGCTTCAATCCGCCGGAGATCACTGTCAATCTCTTCGCTGGTCATGGAGCGGGCCCGGACGGCTCGAAGCCGCTTCTGCAATATTTCAACGGTCGCGCGTTTCGACCGTGCCAGGGACTCGGGCAGGCCCGCGTGCCGGAGTTCCTCCTCCAGCCGGGCAATCTCCTGGACGACTTCCGGTTCATCGTTGGTTTCCTCCCGTTGTTCAATCTGTTGGCGCGCCAGCAGCAGTCGGGCATGAATGGCCTGAAGTCGACCGAGCGCCGACAGGTTGTTGTCGATGATGCTTTCGTCGGTCTGGTTCAGCCGGTAGGTCTCCCGGACCTGGTTGCACCGTTCCGCCAGGAGGCGGGCCTGGCCTTGATGCTCGGCGTTCATTCGCGTCAGCAACTCCGTCCATTGGACGGTTTCCCGATCCTTGACTTCGCCAATCGACTTGGCCGCCACCCATTTTTGGAATCGCGGATGGCTCGTCAAAGCCCAGAGATAGACCAGCTCCAATCCCACCCCCACGAACCAGAAGCCAGGGTGTCCAAATCCGAGGATCATCAGTCCGGAAAAAGCGATCCCATTGGCGGGAACTGCTCCCAGCCAGCCCATTCGGACACGGGCAAAGAAGGCCTCCTGGAGATACCGGAGCATGGAAATCGGGCGCCGGATGCCGGATTACTGCGTGACCGTTGGCGTCGGACCGATGGCTTCGCGGGTGGGTGGCACTCCGGTGGCTGAAGGGGCGCCTGGAGCCAGCGCGATACCGGCTTGGGCGGCAAATTCCGCAAGGGCCTGGTCCGCCAGTGCCTTTTGTTCCGCCTCCTTCACCAGGATGTCGCTTGTGTTCATGCTGTCCCGGGCCACCCGGGCCCGACCCGCAGCCTTGGTTCGCTCCTCCTCAACGATGTCGTGAAGGCGGTTGAGGGTGTCGCCGCTCGATCCAATCTGCCCAATCATTCCGCTGGCCATCTCGGTCAACTCCGCCGTGGCCTTCTTGATCTTCATGTCATCAATCGCAAACTTCAGAGCTTCAATCTTGCTCTGGGCATTTTTGACCGCCACCTCCCGGGCGCGAAGCAGCTCCTGATAGGTGGTCTCCGCCTGCTTGGCTTGCGCACGGTTTTCGGCCAGCTCCCGTCGCACGGTCTGGAGTCGAAGCGCATACTGGGCCGCCACATCCCGGTTTCCGGCGGTGAGGTTGGCCATCGCCTTCGCATTGAGCTCACGTTCCTCACTTTCCTGCCGGCGAATCTGCCCCACCAGCTTTTCGCAAAGTCCGGCATGGGCGGCGAGACCCTGATTGTAGTTGGAGATCTGCTTTCGCAGATTCTCCTTCTCCACTTCAAGCAGGGCTTCAGGATTCTGACGCTCGAGGCCTGAGATGAAGAGGCCGAAAAAGCCGCGAATCAAATTGGAAAGTCGGGAGAACATCGGAGGGCAGGGGTTCAGTGTTCGTGGGAGCGGACGTTGTTGTTCCAGCCAACCAGAAGGTTGTGGATGACTTCGCCTTTTGGCGATTCACAAATCCCGTTCAAATCAACCCTCAGACCAAATTTCTGACCGGAGGTGAACGGACTTTCGGGAAAGAGGATGGGGACCGCCGGATTTCCAGGCCGAAAGCCGTGGGTCAGCGCCACTTTCTGGGCGGCTTCACTAATAAGGAATTTCATCAATTCGGTCGCCGCTGCCTGCCGCCGCGGATCACTCCACGGCGTCGATAGCACGTAATAGGGGTTGTTGCTCCAGAGATTTTTCCGGGGATAGGTCACTTGAAGGGTTCCCCAGCGGCCTTCGGCATTTTTCAGATAATCAATGGCCACACTTTCGTAGACCAGGACGCAATCGTAAGACGACGGTCCCTTGAGGACCATGTCCTTCATCAGATTCCCGGTACTATTGGGGAACTCCACCACCGAGGACTCCAGGTCCACCATCCAGCTTTGGAACTTCGGATCGAGAATGTCGGCCATGGTCAAACCCCGTGTCTTGTCGTGAAAGTCATAGGCCATCAACAACAGCGCCATCAAACCGCTGTTGGACTGGCTCGGATGGGTGTGGGCGAATTTGTAGAATCCCCAGTCCGGCTTCTGCGCAATCCCGCCCCACCCTCCAGAAGCCTTGATGGCTTCACCCACGGTCTTGAAGGTCATCTCCTTGTATCGGCCCATGAATGCCTGGGTCCGTTCTCCCCAGCTCACGAAGACCATCGGTGTCAGGGCCAGTTGTTCCTGTTGCGCGATGGGAGCCCGACCATGCTTGAGCTCGAATTCGCGAACAAACGTCTCCGTGTAGAGATCCGCTGCCGGTGTCCATGCATCAATCCGCTTGTCGCCCCCCGTGATCGCCTGGGCGGCTTCGATCGATCCCATCGGAATCAGATTGACCTGTATCCCCCGTCCGGCGGCTGTTTTCGGAAATTCCTCGGCGGCCCATTCCAGCCAGCGCTTTTTTTCCGTTCCATAGGCCACCCCAATCTCCACTGATCCTGTGACGCCAGATCCCGTGGAGGTGGCGGCAGTCGCACTGCCTCCCGTCGCATCCGTCGTTCCGGAACTGATTCGGGGCGGGTTGGCAGTGACACCGGTTTCGCCGGCATTTCCAGACGCCACAGAAGAGTGGCGGTGGAAGGCCCACCAGGCCCCGGTGGCGCAGGCTCCCAGGACCAGCAGGAGAAACAGCTTCCCGAACAGCGTCAGTTTGGGTTCGTCACTCATGGAGGATTTGAATGGAGGGGATTGGAAATCAGATTCAAAAGAAGGTCGAGATGTCCTTGAACACCGATTCGATGTTCTCAGGTGTGCCGGTATAGCTCTTGGCCTGGGTGGCATCCGCAATCTGTTGCAGGATGGCTTTGTTCGCATCCTCGCCGTAGGCAATCGTGAAGACCCGGACATTGCTCTTTTCGCTGTCGAACCGGATCGCCTTCATGAGTTCTGCTAGTTGGGTTTTGCTGTTGGTGTCCAGGCCGTCGGTCAGCACCACCACCGCAGAGATTTTGCCCGTGTCCGGTGCCTTTTGAAGGTCTTCATGGGCGGCCAGCACCGCATCATACAGCGCGGTTCCTCCGTTGGCCCATAGGGTGGCGATGGTCTTTTCCGCTGTGGCACGTCCCTGGGCCAGAGGTTGCGAATGCATGGCCCAGTTGACCCGGGTGTTAAATGCCAGAAGGGAAAAAGTATCCTCGTCCTTCATCAATCGCAGCATCTGAGCCGCCCCCTTGCGCGCGTTCTCGATGCGGCCTCCGCTGTTCATGCTGCCGGAGGTGTCCATCACCAGGACCACCCGCGAGTGCTTCTTGGCTTTTTGCCAGAGTTGACCCACGGCCCGGATGACTTCCGGCTTGGGAATCTCCAGCGTCGTCTTGGGTTCGGAAGGATCCACTCCGTGCGCCTTGTCGAGGGGGGAGGCCAGTGCGATATCCACCAATCCGGGACGAAACCCGTAAGCCAGGGCTCGACGTTGTTGTTCCGGAGCCAGAAGGAATTGAATGTACCGTTTTGATGCCCGCCTCTGTTCGGGCGAGTTCCACTCCGCATCCACCACTCCCACCGGGTGGTCGCTCCAAAAGGTGCCTTCCTTCGGATAAATGGCCACCACGGGGAACGGAAGCGCATATTTCCCGGAGTTGGCTTCGATGATCATGTTTTCGTAAAGAACGGCTGCACTCAGGTATCCGGGACCTTGCTGGAACATCTTCTTCCCAAAAAATCCAGTGGAAGCTCCGTAATGGACGATGGTGCCCTCGATTCCCCGGACGAAATCTTCCACCTCCGGACGTCCCAGATCGGCCAGGGTCAATCCGGACGTCTTGCCCGCACCGGCATAGGTTTCAGCCAGAATCGAGATCAGTCCACTGTTGCTGTACTCGGGATGCGTATGTCCCAGTTTGAATTGCCCCCATTGTGGGGCGTTCAGCGAGCCCCAGCCGTCCGGATTCCGCGACAGGGCCAGAATTTCATTCCAACCGACCGGCCTGGAACCCCACCCCAGCGCCTCCGCCATCGGCTTCCAGACGGCAATCACCACCGGGGAAAGCACCAGGTTCTCGGTGTCACCCACCAGATCCTTGCCCGTACGAGTGCGTGATTCGGCATTCGCCAGTTTGATGAAAAGGGCACTGGCCGGGCTTACCAGGTTGGCCTTCAGACTTCCATTGGCGATCCGATCGACACATTCGCCCGAGCCCATTGGGAGGCCCTGGACGCGGATGACCCGCCCCTCTGCTGTTTTTGCTCCCAACCGGTTGAACGCAGCGGTGGCCTCGTTGATCCATTCCTCCTTTTCAGAACCATAGGCAAAAACGAGGTCGATACGATTCTGTGCCGCCATCCGTAGGGGAGTCAGGAGGAGGAACAAAAAAACAATGACCTCGAATCGGAATCGTAAAAGAGACTTCATAACGTCAAGCAAGGAATGTCCTGCACCGCATTTAGCCCGGGCGTCCAGGTGCCGGACCATGTACGCCACGAACTTCGGTCTCTTTCATAAACGAAACCACCCCTTCCTGCCACGTGGAAAGCCACCTCTTAATTCCAAAAAGTACAAAGGGACAGGTCATCTGTTTGACAATGGCTATGGTCTGACTACGGTTCCTCCATGCGGCGTGGGCGTTTGAAGATGGATTCCGGTGTGGGTCGTGCGTACTACCATTGCATTTCGCGGGTGGTGGAGCGGCGACTGGCCTTTGGCCCCAATGAGAAGGAGCAGTTTGTGCACTGGATGCAGGCATATGC
>CAIPFS010000374.1 GCA_903864375.1 uncultured Verrucomicrobiota bacterium | reverse complement strand
GTAGTAGAGGGACCCATCCGGCGAGGTGGTCAGGTCGATGGCCACTTTCCCGGCCAGAGGGCGAAAGGACTTGTCCAGGGCCAGCTGGCCGTTGAATTCCCGGGCCACACCCCGGGAGGTGAGAACAAACGGAACGCCGTCGCTGGAGACGCAGAGTTTTTTGAATTCCGCGCCCTGTAAATCGGGCGATACGGTGGTTCGAAAAGCCGTCTCCTGGGGAAAGGCCGTGTCGGGAAGGGGAGCGGCAAGCATCCCCAAGGTCAGGGGGAGTGCCGCCAGCCAGAATCGGAGGGTCATGCAGGATGGAGGGCGCGGCGTTCGAAAGGGGTTACGGAGCAATTGGTTTCAGTCTCGGTCCGGACGGGGTATCGTCGATAATCCAGCCGGCCGCCTTGACCTGTTCGCGAATCTGATCGGCCCGGGCAAAATCGCGGGCTCTCTTGGCGGACACCCGTTCCTGGGCGAGTGCCAGAAGCGAGGGGGGGATTTCAGCCACCGGGCGCGGTCCTAATCCCAGCACGGAATCGACCTGATGCCACGCGGCGAGGGCCGACGCAGCCTGGGCGGGGCTCAGGGAACCTGCGGCCAGCTGCCGGTTGGTTTCGCGTACCCAGTCAAAAACGATGCCCCAGGCCCGGGCGACATTGAGGTCATTGTCCATGGCTTCGGTGAAAGCCCCGACGAGGGCTGCATCGGCCCCCCCCGACTGGTTTCCAGCCAACTGGGTCAGTTTATCCACGCACTCGTCGATCCGTGTGAGGGCTGATCGGGCTCCGGCCAACCCCTCCAGCGTAAAATTAAAGGTCTCACGGTAATGCGCACTCAGCAGCAACTGGCGCACCTCGCGTCCGCTGAAGCCTTTGGAACGGAGGTCCCGTAGGGTGAAAAAATTCCCGAGGGTTTTGCTCATCTTCTTGCCCTCCACCAGCAGATGCGCCCCATGCAGCCAATATTTCACAAACGGTCGGCCGTCCTTTTGAAGCGCTGCCCCCTCGCTCTGGGCAATTTCGTCCTCATGATGCGGGAAGGCCAGGTCCTCCCCACCGAGGTGGAGGTCAAAGCTGGGGCCCAGCAGCGCCATGCTCATGGCGGAACATTCAATGTGCCAGCCGGGTCGTCCCGGTCCCCAGGGGCTGTCCCAGGAGACGTCTCCATCCTCGGGGACCCGCGCTTTCCAAAGGGCAAAATCAGCAGCAGCCTCCTTTTCATATTCATCCGCCGCGACCCGCTCTCCCGGGCGCATCTGGGTGAAATCAATGGACTTCAGCACCCCGTAGCGGCACCCGCAGCCCTGGTACTTGTCGATGCTGAACCAGACCGAACCGTCGGCGGTCGCATAGGCCAGACCGCGCTGCTCCAGCTTTTGGATCAGGGCGATGATCTCACCGATATGCTCCGTGGCGCGGGGCGTTTCGCCCGGATGGCAATTCAGTGTTTTGAGGTCTTCCAAAAAAGCATCTTCGAAAACCCGGGTGAATTCGCGCAGGGGACGACCGGTTTCGCGGACGCGTCGGATGATCTTGTCCTCCACGTCGGTGATGTTCATCACCGTCCGGACCGAGTATCCACGGAATCCGAGATGACGCCGGACGACATCGGCGAAGACAAACGTCCGGAAATTGCCGATATGGCCGTAGTCATACACCGTCGGTCCACAGCAATAGAGTCCGACGTAGGGACGACCGTCCGGTCCCACGCGGGCCGGGTCGATGGGAACAAACTCTTCGATCCGTCGGGTGAGTGAATTGAACAGGTGCAGGGCCATGTTGCTTGCTGGAGAGTAAGGAAGGTGGAACCCTGCGGAAAGGGAAAGTCCCGTCCGGATTGTCGATTGTTTCACTCGGGAAAGCGGCGGCTGTCGACCGCAGAATGGAGTGTCATCCATCCGGGGGAGTCCTGGAGGCGGGGCGGCGGAGATCGTGGAAATTGAACCAACTTCTCAAAATTCGAAATGCGTTGTCGTTCAACGATTTACGAAAAACGAGATC
>CAIPFS010000373.1 GCA_903864375.1 uncultured Verrucomicrobiota bacterium | reverse complement strand
TGAAGATCATCCACGTCCGCCAGAAAAACACCATCCATCAGCTTGACGGCCGGATCGATGTCCCGGGGAACGGCAATGTCGATGAGCAGCAACGAACGCCCGGACCGGGATCGCAACAAGCGCTCGAGACGGGGGCGATCAAGGACATAGTGGGGAGCGCTGGTGCTGCTGATCACGATGTCGATGCCGGGGAATTCCCGTTCCCACTCATCAAAATGGACGGCCCGTCCGCCCAATTCCTGTGCAAGGGAGGCGGCCCGCTCGAAGGAACGGTTGCTGACCAGCAGGCTTCGTGCCCCACGGCTGAGGAGAGCCCGGGCAGTCTTTTCACTCATCTCGCCCGCCCCGATCACCATGACATCCCGGTTGCTGAGTCCCTCAAAAATGCGCTCCGCCAGATCCACAGCCACGGAGGCAACGCTCGTGTTTCCACGTTGTATCCCGGTCTCCGACCGGATCTTTTTGGCCACGCTGAAGGCCCGCTGGAATGCCTTGTTCAGCACACGCCCGGTATGACCGCCGGCGAGGGCCAGATCATAGGCCTTCTTCAATTGTCCGAGGATTTCCGTTTCGCCCAACACCAGGGAATCCAGACCGCAGGCCACACGGAACAAGTGTTCCAGACCCACCGGACCGGCGTGGGAATACAACTCGGTGGGTGGCGGAAGATGTTGTCGCCGATCCATGGCGAGGAATTCCCGAAGGGCGGGAACCGTTTCCACGACGGGGCGCGGTGTCACCGCATACAGCTCGACCCGATTGCAGGTGGAAAGCAAAACGGCCTCCGAGATGAATCCCTGCTCCCGAAGACGGGCCAGCGCCGGGGCAATATCCGATTCCGTGAAGGCATATCGCTCCCGGATTTCCACCGGAGCCGTGTGGTGGCTCAGACCTAGGACTAGGGGCGTCATTTCGGCTTACGGATGATGGATCGCCGAAGGAATGTTGGTCCCCCAGAACGTCAGAAATACAAAGGCGAAGGTTCCAATCACCCCCCAGGCATACCGCCTGCCGCGGGCCCCGTTGGCTCCCCTCAGGACCAGGAGAACTAGGTAGGCCACCCACACAAAAATGCTCCAGACCACCTTCGAATCGTCATTCATCCAATAGCCCCGATTGATTTTCAACCACCAGGAACCGACCAGAAGACCGGAGGTCAACAGCAAAAACCCGCCGATGAGCAGCCCGGAAACCACCCGTTCCAGTCGATGAATGGACGGAAGACGGGCCAAAAGGGCCCTCGATTTGTCAAACCGGAGGTCGTGCTCATGACTCAGGTACATCAACGCCGCCACGGCACTCATGCCGAAGGCCCCGTAGGCCAGCAGGATCAACGCCGCATGCAGCGTTTCCCAGGCGTGTTCGAAATGCGGAGTCGGCCCGCGTTCGTCCAGCATGGGAAACAGGGCAAACACACCGCTGGCAAACAGCATCGGGGAGGCAAAGGCCCCGATAAACCGCAAACGCGAAAGCGTCCCCAGCAGCAAATAGGCGACAACGACCGTCCAGGAGATAAACACGGTGGCTTCGAACAGGTTATGAATCGGACATCGGTCGACCCTGAATCCGCGTTGAAACATGGCGGCGGTATGCAACAGCGCTCCCCCTCCCAGAAGGAGGTAAAGCCAGCGATTGTCCTCACGAAACCCGCGGCGCCAGAGCAACAGCGAATATCCGGAACAGATGCCGTAGACGACAACCGCCCATGTAAAAAGCCATCGGTCACTCATTGCCAGAACCTCCAACATAGGCAATTCAGTCAAGACTGTCGAACGGACAAGCGTACGTTGACCCAGAAGCACATCAACCCTAACCTCTCATGCCCATGGCGGTTTCCCTAACCAACATCCGGGAAGCATCCCGCGAGATTCCCGGCCCCACAGCCTGGGAAGAGGTGGTTGCTCCCGTTCGCCCCTTTCTCCAAACCGTCTC
>CAIPFS010000372.1 GCA_903864375.1 uncultured Verrucomicrobiota bacterium | reverse complement strand
CGGCGACGACTTCGTTGAGCTTCAATGAAAGGAACACCCGGGCCCCTTTCCACGGAGAACCGGTTTCGTGGGACCTTTGCTTTTCTGAAGACGCTTCGCCCGACGGTTGGTGATCTTGGCCCTTAGTTGAGCCATCACCTTGTTGAACGCCGCCCGCAGTGTATGATCGTGGTCCTCGGCGACCACGTCTGGTCCAGGTGTCACCAGATGCACATGGACCCGGTATGGCGGACTTGCCTCACGTTGACGGACAAGTCGGATGAACGCCCCGTCGATCCGCAATTGCGGATGGAGTGACCGGATCTGCTTCTCGATCCAGGAATTGAGGTCGCTGGTGGACCGGATGCTGAGATGTTGAAGAGTCAATTTCATGGATGTGCTCATGTCATGTTTCTTGTTGAATGAACCGGGACTGTCCGTACGAGTTCGAATCGCAAATCGAAACGTCGTCGGCATGCACGTACCTTCGGTGTGGTTGTGTCGGAGGACCAATACGCAATTCCGAATGGACTCTTCGGTTTAACCGAAGTATGGTTTCGAGACATGGAGTGGTTGAATTACCATCATCTCCGCTATTTCTGGACCGTCGCCCGTGAGGGGAGTCTTGCCCGTGCGTCGGAGAAGCTTCGGATTTCGCAACCGTCCATTTCCGAGCAGATTCACGAATTGGAATCCGCCCTTGGGGAACCGCTATTCCGGCGCGATGGACGAAAGAAGGTCCTTACGGAGACTGGGCAGATCGTTTACGGATATGCCGGTGAAATCTTTGCCTTGGGGACTGAGCTGCTGAACGCTGTGCAACAGAAGCCGGGGGCGAGGACCCTGAGGATGTGCGTGGGAGTCGCCGATTCATTTCCCAAACTGGTGACCAATGAGATCCTGAAACCCGTCTTTTCCATGCCCCAACCCGTTCACGTGGTCTGCCGTGAGGGAAAGGTGGAGGACCTGGTTGCACAATTGGCCACCCATCGCCTGGATATCATTCTTTGTGACGAGCCTGTTTCCAGCACCGTCAACGTCAAGGTGTTCAATCATCCTCTCGGCGAAACCGCCACCACGTTTTGCGCTGAGAAAAAGCTGGCTGCCAGCCTCAGGGGGCGTTTCCCGAAATCTCTTCACGGTGCGCCGGCACTGCTGCCTTCTGAGAACACCCCCTTCAGGCGGACACTGGAAACCTGGTTCCGGGAGTTGGAAATCCAACCCCGTGTGGTTGCGGAATTCGAGGACCTGGCCCTGATGAAGGTGATGGCTTCCGAAGGCCGGGGATTCATCGCCGTTCCCAGCCTTGCCATCAGCGACGCCGTGGACCATTACCAGTTTGCCATCATCGGGCAGTCAGCCCGTTGCCGGGTCCAATTTCATGCGGTGACTGCCGAACGTCGCGTGACTCATGCGGCGGTGGCACTCATTACAGAAACGGCCCGGCGAAAATTGGACCCACTTTGACTCGGAGAGAAAGGAGATGATGTCCAGGAGTTCATGGCGGGGTGGGATGGTGGGTGCATTCATCCGGCACTTCGCGTTCCGTCTGTTGGTTGGGCTTTTGAGTGCCCTGGTTCTGATCCCTCCCTTATCCGCAGAAGACCAGAATTATCCGGTGGCCGCTCAAATCGTGGATGTTTCACGCCCGCCGTATTCTGCCCGGGGCGATGGAATGACCGATGACACGGATGCCATTCAGCGTGCCTTCAATGAACACGTCGGGCTGCATCACGTCCTCTTTTTCCCCAGCGGAACCTATCTGGTCAGCCGGACTTTGACCTGGCCCAAGCGCTGGAATGGTCGCGAAAACTGGGGAATGACGATGTTACGGGGTGCGAATCGCGAAAGCACCGTCATTCGATTGAAAGACGGCACATGGACCGATGAATCCCACCCCGGGGCCATTCTGTTGTGCGGTGGCTTTGGTTCAGCCGATTGGTTTCATAACTACGTTGAAAACCTGACCTTCGACGTCGGGCGCAGAAACTCCGGTGCCATAGCCCTCCAGTTTTACTCCAATAACAGCGGTGCGGTGCGGAACTGCCGTTTCATTGCGACGGATGGGAGCGGTCTGGTCGGTCTCGACCTCGCTCATCAGGATATGAATGGCCCGCTACTGGTGAGCCATTGCGAAGTCATCGGATTCCAGCGCGGAATTGCCACCGCTCATGCGGTCAACAGTCAAACGTTCGAAGACATTCTCCTCCAGGGGCAAAAACAGTTTGGATTCGATAACGAGGGTCAATGCCTCAACATCCATCGCCTGATCAGCGACAACAGCGTTCCGACCCTCCGAAGTTACGGCACGATTTGCCTTGTGGATGCCCGTCTGACGGGATTCGGGTCCGCGTCCAATCTGCCGGCAATAATCAATTACAACGGTGGTTGCATATTCCTCCGCGATGTTGTCACCCATGGCTACTCCCGCGCGCTCGGCGATGTTCGGACCCCGGACTGGGTTGCGGCCCTCCGGGTCGCAGGTGAAGACCGTCCCGGCAGCCTGGGACCCACAATCGAGGAATATACTTCCGAAAAAAGGACCAGTCCGTTCCCATCTCCGACGGTGTCTCCCCGCCTCAAAATAAAGGACACACCCCCCGTTGTCTGGGATGAACCCCAAAATTGGGCCAACGTGGATGCTTTTGGGGCTGATTCCAGCGCTGCCTCCGACTCATCCGCCGCCTTTCAAAAGGCCATCGATTCGGGCGCGACGACAATCTTTGCGCCCGGCAGCTACACCCTGGCCTCGACCGTCGTGGTTCGAGGTGCCGTCCGACGCATCGTCGGGCTTGGGGGCCAAATCAATTACGGAAAAAATCAAATCATCGCCTTCCGACTGAACGACGGCATTCCGCCTGCACTGACACTGGAACATTTATCGTACCTCGGGGGTGGCATCGAATTGGATACCCGTCGGACAGTAATCTTGCGAAGTATCTCCGACGGTCGTGTGACTTGTACCGATAAAGCAATGGGAAGTGAATTATTTTTGGAGGATGTGGTTACCGATAATCTCCTCCTTCGTGGACAAAAAGTGTGGGCGCGGCAATTGAACATCGAAAATGAGGGGACCCATCTGGACAATAAGGCAGGTGCCCTCTGGGTCCTGGGATACAAAACTGAACGGGGCGGAACTTTGCTCTCGACGCGGGATGGCGGACGGACCGAGGTGCTCGGTGGCTTCAGTTACACCACCACGGCTGGCGGTCTGGCACCCATGTTTGTGAACCGGGATTCGGATGTATTTGCTTGGTTCGCTGAGGTTTGCTTCAACGGAAATCCTTTTCAGACCTTAATCGAGGAACACAGGAAGGACGAAATCCGCACCGTTCAGCGAGGAGAAGGTGGGACTACTCCCTACGTCGGCCGCAAATCTAAGTAATGGGCTTTTTGTCTGCCTTCGCTGAAGGTGACGATTCATCTCAGGGTGCATTACGGCGAAGCATCGATTCGATGGGTTTGGGGTGAAGCCGTCGGGATTCAGCTGATTCACGCCGGTTGAACTCTATCAACGACCCACTTCCTTCTTGTATCTCCGGCCAGGTTCCGCGACCACTTTCCAATGCCACGATACTCTTTCCGAAGGCTCATTGTTCGTTGGGCCAGCTCCATCGGCCTGCTGGGCCTCCTCACCATCTCCTCCAAAGCTGCCGAAGCCTACACCGAGTCGCCCGGCACCTCCGGAAATGGCAGCTTCACGATTGGCCCGAACTATGGCATCGACCCCGACCTGACCGACAGAGGCAACCCCAAGGGCAAGAATTTTGAGTTCACCCTGCGTCTGGCGGACAGCAAAATCTTTCGAGGAGACGATGGTACGCTTGAACCGGACAAAAAGCCGGTACGGGTGGAACGCAAAATCTTTGTGTACGTTCCGGCCGCCTACCGTGACGGCACCAAAGCCCCCGTGCTGGTCACCCATGACGGACCGAGTCAGCTGAATTTGGTCCGCAATGCCCTCGACAACTTGACCATTTCCACAGAACCCAATCGCAAACTGCCCGCTTTCATTGTCATTGCGGTGGAAAACGGGGGTAACGACGGCAAGAACAGCGAGCGTGGTCTGGAGTACGACACCATGTCGGACCGGTTTGCCCGCTTCATCAACGATGAGGTTTTTGCTGCTGTCCTGAACAACCCGAAGATCAAGGAGGCCTATCCACACCTGGCCATTACCGACAACCCTTGGGGGCGGGCGACCATGGGATGCAGTTCGGGTGGGGCTGCGGCCTTGACCATGGGTTGGTTTCGACCTGACCTCTTTCGCCGAATCATTGCCTACTCTGGAACATTTGTTGACCAGCAGGACGATGACGCCGCAGAGGAAGCGAAGTTTCCATTCGGCGCGTGGGAATATCACTCCAGCATGAAGTTGATTCTGAATAGTGAAAAGAAGCCCCTCCGCATTTTCACCCACGTATCGGAAAACGATTTGCGGTCCAAAGATCCCGAGAACACTCAGCATAATTGGGTGATGGCGGGCAGACGAACGGATGCAGCCTTGGAAGAAAAAGGCTACAATCATCGCTTTGTTTTCAGTCTTTCGACCGGCCATTGCGACGGGAAGGTGTTCGAGCAAACCCTGGCCGACACCCTGATTTGGGTGTGGCGCGGGTACCACGACGAATAATCCAAGCCACCACCACAATTTGAATATCGGAATCAAACACAAAGGGACAGGTCATCTGTTTGACAATAGCCATGGTCTGGCTACGGTTCCTCCATGCGGCGTGGGCGTTTGAAGATGGATTCCGGGGTGGGTCG
>CAIPFS010000371.1 GCA_903864375.1 uncultured Verrucomicrobiota bacterium | reverse complement strand
CTGACAGGGTCTTGGCCGTAAACCCGGGCGGAATGGCGGTCACGGTCCAATTGCGGCTGGAATTATTGGCACCCAGCGGTGCCTGGCTCAGCGTGTAAAACCCGTTGGTATCGGTTGTGGTGGCTTCCCCAAATTGACTTCCGATGAAGACCCCGGCCAGTGGCAGTCCGGTGACCGCATTGGTGACATATCCGACAATCCCCGCCACCGCGGTCTGGGGTGCCCCAAACTCCGTGGTGATGGTTGCTCCGCAGAAGATCGTCACCACATGGGACTGTGGATTGTATCCCGGAGCCCGCGCATAAACCGTGGTCTGAATTGGGGAGTTGTTGTTTCCAACCGTGATGTTGGTCAGGATGAAATTTCCACTGGAGTCGGTTGTTGCCGTCAGTCCGCTGTTGACCGAGATGGTGGCGTTGGTAATGGGCTGCTGGGAAGCAGCATCCACCACATTGCCGACGATGGTGGCTCCCGAACAAATCTTGATCAGGTCCAGATTGAGCAGATTGGTCAATCCGTTGGTGACCGTGGTGGAAAGCTCCAACGGATAATACCCGACGGGACCGGCGTAGACGTTCACGAGCGTCGGTTGATTTCCAGGGTTCAGCCGCACCGGTCCGCTGAAATAATGTCCCTGGGAGTCTGTGGTAATGGAACCGGCACCGGAAACGCCGAGGAAGACATTGGTGAGGGGCAACCGTGTGGCCGAATCTCGTACAAACCCGGTCACGCCACCGTATCCAAATTTCAGAAGGTAAAAGTCTTGAGTATTGGTGACGCCGGCATACACGACGAGATTGGATGAATTGAGAAAATATCCCGGCGCTGAGGCAATCACGGTCTGGAGGGAGTTGGTCACCGTCCCCGTGCCCACGAAGACATTGGTGTAGAGGTAGGCACCGGTGGAGTCGGTCACGCCCGCTCCGTAATCAATGGTAGCCCCTGTCAGGGGAAGCCCCGATTCCACATCGTAGACATGTCCGGCGATGGTGCCATAGTGGCTTCGAGGAAAGGGCGTCAGATACAGCGTCGGTGCCGTTATAGCCTCCCCACAGCTTGAAAGGACGATGTTGGTGCTGCTGGAATAGTAGCCTGGAAACGATGTTCCGACGCTGGTATTGAGGACTGCATTGTCGTTACCCAGCGCGACATTGGGGAAGAAATAGTTTCCCTGGTCATCCGTGATGACCGAAACCTGGCCGAGTCCACCATAGATGCTGACGTAGGTGTTCGTTGCCGGTTGGAGCGTATCGGCCAGCAGCACCTGTCCGCTCACGCTCGCTCCGCAGATGGGTACAATTTGGATGTCGACCACAGCGTTGGAGTCCGCACGGATGGTCACATTGGTGTAGGTACTCCAATAATTGTTGGTATTGACCACCAAGGAATAATTTGCCGGCACATTTCCATTATTCAGTGCCAATTTCGTCACCTGATAATGGCCGGAGGCATCCGTCGTCGCCGCGCCACTTACAACGCCCGACAGCGAGACCCGGGCTCCTGCGGCAGGCCCGGCTCCGGAGATTGTCACGGTTCCGCTCACCGAACCGTAGTGTTGGCGCAGCACCTGGAGATCAATCGGGTTGGTGACATTGCAGATCGCATAGGAATAAACCGATTGAGACGGAAAATAACCATCCGCGATGGCCTGGACATAATACGGCTGTGGTGAATTGTCGTCCCCCAATGGAATGCCATCGATCAGGTAGGTTCCCTGCGCATCGACGGGTTGATTGAAATAGTACGTTCGTACCGTCGCATTGGTGACGGGCAGACCGGTTTCGATGTCGGTCACCAAGCCGGAGAAGGCGCCGGTGCAGAGCTTGATCAGACCAAAATTGACAATCACGCCACTGGAGGCGGTATTGGTGATTCCCCCGCCCACAGCAATGACCGATAGCGGGAACGAACCCACCGCGGCATTGGTGGCTGCGGTCAGGGTCAATACCGACGCACCCGGAGGTTGGAGGGTTTGCGACGAGAACTGAGCGGTGATTCCCGATGGCAACGGGCCTGTCGCCAATGCGACCTGGTTTGAAAATCCGTCGAGGGGGCTCGTGGAGATCAAAAGCGACGACTGCCGCCCGGGAACAAGGGTCAGGCTCGACGGTTCCACCGTCAGAGTGAAATCCGGTGCGGCAATGGCCCTGAAGACCAATAGGAGTCCCACCCACCACCGCCATCCTCCCGGTCCTCGGGCTATGACGCCATTCCTATGAGATGTTATGTTCCTCATCATTGCTACTCCTGGTGTGAAAATGGTTGGAATGAAGTCGGAGCATCACGGCCCCCCTTCTCCTGAAGCGTCGTTCACGATCGTTTGTTTTTCCCGACCGTGAATTCCCGCTTCACCACTACAGGCGTCGCGGCAGGAAGGTCAGGGACAGCATACTTGAAAAAGATGCCGCAGCCGGGAAGTCTTCTCAGGAACGGGGCTTGAATTCCTGCACGGGTCCTTTGGCGGTGGAACGGTCGACCGCTTAAAGCCAAATTTTCACGGCGTCACATTGACCACTTTCGACCAGGGCAGCCCCGAAATCTAGGAGCCTGTCGGGACAGGTGTATTCTTGGTCATCGCTGTCACGTAACAGCCTGGCGACAAGCGCTCCGACGCCAGTCCGCGATGCCAGCCTCCTCAAGCGCGTCAGCTTTTGGCGCTTCGATCGGCTATCCTCAGGCGCTATATCCGGTGACGCTTGGGATTCATCTTTCAATGAAATGGTCGAACCTCCACAGACGCTCAACAGGCTAGAGCAGCCTTGCGACCCCAGCTCAAGGCCTCATCGAGGTCAGCGCACTGCAATACCCAGAAACCATCGACGTAGTCCGTGGTTGCCTGACATGGTCCATCACTGACAACTAAATCCCCGTTGCCCTGCGGTCGAACTGCCTTCGCGCAGCCTGTCGTGCAAAGGCCTCCCACGAAAACTCGAACACCTGCTGCCTTCATCTCTTCATTGACGGCGTCGATATCACGTCTCGCCTCGTCATCAAGTAAAGTAGCGTGATCATATTTGTTCGGTCGATAAACTGCCACCCAGTATTGTGCCATATCGGTGATTGTATTTTCGATCAATGCAGCGTGAAGAGGACTCCAAAAAATCGAATCAGGGGTTAGGTCTTCGTTTTGCGAGTTTGTTGGATAGGGTGACGATCCGCCCGTTGCAACGATTTTCTTCGATGGCATAGTCCGTCCCATGCTGAGCATTCACCGGAGGATTCATCGATTTTCGAGACTCAAGTCATGCCTGGTCGCGTGGTGGGGTCCCACCGCTCTCCTGAGCTCACTCTGGTGCGCAGTGACTGCGTCCGAACCCTGGAATCAGTGGCGCGGGCCATCCCGGGATGGGTTGGTGCGCGGCAGCCGTTGGCCGGAGTCGATCAACACCAATCACCTCAAGGTCAGGTGGCGAGCCGATCTTGGCCCAGGCTATTCCAGCCCAATCTTTTGGGGAGACCGGACTTACTCCACAGAGACCGTGAACAAGAAGACCGAGGTGGTGAAGTGTTTTGACCTTCCTTCCGGAAAACTCTTGTGGACCCAATCCTGGGAGGGGGCTGTCAGTGTCCCGTTTTTCGCAAAATCGAATGGCGATTGGATTCGCTCGACGCCGAGCACGGATGGCGAACGGGTTTATGTCGGTGGGATGAGGGATGTCGTCGTTTGTCTGGAAGCGGCGACCGGCAAGGTGCTCTGGCGATACGATTTTGTTCAAGAACTCAACAGCGCAGTGCCCGATTTTGGAATGGTTTGTTCGCCGCTCGTCGAGGGGGACTCGGTTTATGTTCAGGCGGGCGGGGGAGTGGCCTGTCTGGATCGGTTCACGGGGAAACTCCGCTGGCGGGCGTTGCAGGATGGTGGGGGAATGAATGGAAGCGCGTTTTCATCTCCAGTGATGGCCGAATTGCAGGGACATCGCCAGATTCTGGTGCAGGGACGCGAAAAGCTTTCAGGTCTCAATCCAGCCAATGGGACCGTTCTCTGGAATCAGCCGGTTGAGGCATTTCGGGGAATGAACATTTTGACCCCGATTGTCTACCGGGACCAGCTTTTCACCAGCACCTATGGCGGCAGGACGACGCTCTATCAAGTGACGAACGAGCAGGATCGGTGGGCGGTTTCGAACCTGTGGTCTCTGAAGGTGCAGGGGTATATGTCCAGTCCCGTGATCATTGGAGATGTCGCCTACCATCACTTGAAGAGCGAGCGCTTGACTGCGATCAACCTCAAGACCGGTGCAGAGCTCTGGACCACCGGGGAAAGCTTCGGGAAGTATATGAGTGAGGTTGCTCAGGATGATCGGATATTGGGATTGGACCAGCGGGGCTGGCTCTATCTGATTCGAGCGAACCCTGAGAAATACGATTTGATTGAGAAGCGACGGCTGACCGAATCAGAAACATGGGCGCATCTGGCTGTGGGGGAACATCTATTGCTCGTCCGCGAACTCAACGCCCTTGTCGCGTATGATTGGAATTAGGGCGTATTTTTAAAATGGCTTTGGATTGATGCGCCCCTCACTCCAAAGCGCAGACATTTTTGTCTGTAGTATCGCCGGCTTTCCAGTCGGCTGCGGCGTCCCACGTCCGATCCACTCCGGTTCATCCTAAGGCTCGGCAGGCCTTGAGGCCTGTGGAACCTTCCCTCTTGCAGAAGACCCACATGACCGACAGGGTGGAAGAATGAAGATG
>CAIPFS010000370.1 GCA_903864375.1 uncultured Verrucomicrobiota bacterium | reverse complement strand
TCCACCTCGGGATAACGGGCGAGTTCCAGAGAAAAGGGCGTCAGGTCCACGGAATCCGGCAGCACCAGCCGAAGATCGACGCCGTGGGCCTGTCGAAGGAGGCGTCCGGCTTCCAGCACCAGGGGAAGGTGGCGCATCAATTCCCCGCGCCGACTGCCGGGAAGTAAAACCACCAGCGGCGGATTCAATTCCGTCCGTGTCACCTCACCCCGATGCCGATCCACCAACGGGTGTCCAACGAACTCCACGGGAAACGCCGGCAACCGTTGCCGATACCAGTCGACCTCAAAGGGCAGGATGGAGAGGAGCAGGTCATGGGTCCGGGCCAACCGGTGGATTCTTCCAGGACGGGAGGCCCAGACCTGTGGGGAGACATACTGCACCACTTTGGGACGCCAATTATGAAAAGGGCGGCCGGCGGACGCGGACGCCTGTCGTATCCGAGAGGCCAGCCGGCCGTTGAATCCAAAGTAATCCACTCCGATCACGATGTCCGGCTGTCGGCGGATGGCCTCCCCGACGAGGCGATCCTGCAATTTCCGAAGTCGGGAAAGTTGTCCAACCGAAGGAATTCCGATCAACGCATGTCGCACCAGATCGGTGGACAGTTCCACTCCGGCAGCAGCCATCCGCGGACCGCCGGCACCGAAAAAGACGGGCGGCACCGGTCCGGCCAGGGGGCGAAAAGCCTCGACCCATTCCGCTGCCAGGAGGTCACCGCTGGGCTCCCCGGCCGACAACATCACCACCAAGGGTTTCAATGGGAGGAAGGATAACGAATTCGGGACGACGGTAAAAGTTCCTCGTGGAAAGCCGGCCCCTCAATTGGATGCGCTTTCGACTTTCTTGAACGCTCATTTTGGGGCATGGTGACCCTTTGTGGAAGCTGTTCTGGTTTCGTGCGCCGGGGGTAACGGCGTGCAGAATGCCCCATTGACCACTGGTGCCCGCCCGATGGGTCGCGATGCGCTCGAACTCTACCGTGCGATGTTTCTTGCACGGGAGGTGGACCGACTGGAAGTCGAATTGGTCCACCGTGGAGAGGGGTTTTTTCATGTGGGTGGAGCAGGACACGAGGTGTGCGCCGCTCTTCAACCCCACCTGACCTCCCACGACTGGCTCCATTTACACTACCGTGACAAGGCCCTGATGATCGCCCGGGGACTTCCTTTGGAGCAGTTTTTCCACAGCCTGTTGTGCACGGCAGAGTCCCATTCCGGTGGCCGCCAGATGAGCGCGCATCTCAGCGCCCCAGAGCTCCATCTCCTCAGCCTGGTGGGTCCTGTTGGAAATCAAGCCCTGCAAGCGGTGGGGGTGGCTCATGAGATCCAATCCCTGCCTGGAGAACCGCTGGTGGTGTGTTCGATGGGAGACGGGACCAGTCAGCAGGGGGAGGTCCTCGAAGCGATTGCCGAAGCCGTGAGGGCCCGCCTGCCCGTCCTGTTCTGGGTGGAGGACAATCACCTCGCCATTTCCACCAGCACCCGGGGAAAAACCTTTTATGACCTCCCGTCGGGACCATCCCGGAGCTTTTATGGACTGCCAGTCCATCGGTTGGATGGACGAAACCCCCTCGACTGTCAGGCCCAGCTGGGCCCCATCCTCCGGGAACTTCGCTCGACTCGCCGTCCGGCACTGGTGGTGGTTTCTGTCGATCGCCTGACCCATCACACGAATGCCGACGACGAGCGAAGCTATCGGACTGCCTCTGAGCTTCAGGCCATCCGGGCAGGCTCAGACCCCCTTCCCTCCCTTCGCGAGCATCTGGTCCAGCTTGGATTTTCCCGGGAAAATATGGAGGCCCTGGAAGCCCGCTGGTCGGCCGAAGCCGAGGCTGCTGCTGAAAAAGCACTGCATTCACCCAATCCAGTCGCCAATCTGGATGCCCGCCCCCCGTGGCCTCCCCATCTCCTGGGACGTCCCGAATATCGCGGAACCGGAGACGGCCGGAACCACATGCTGGACGCCATGCGAATGACGCTCCGGCATCGTCTTTCGCAGGAACCCCGGGCGACCCTTTTCGGTGAAGATGTCGAAGACCCCAAGGGAGACGTCTTTGGACTGACCCGTGGTCTTTCCACCCAGTTTCCGGGTCGGGTCGTCAACACCGCCCTGAGTGAAAGCACGATCGCGGGGGTCGGTGTGGGGCGCGCACTGGCCGGGGGACTGCCCGTGGGTTGCATTCAATTTGCCGATTTCCTCCCGCTGGCGTTCAACCAAATCGCCAGTGAAATGGGATCGATGCACTGGCGGACACTGGGAGCCTGGTCCGTCCCCATGGTTCTCCTTTCGCCCTGTGGCGGATACCGTCCAGGCCTGGGGCCGTTTCATGCGCAGACCTTTGAAAGCATTCTGGCACATGTCCCCGGGATCGATGTCCTGATGCCCAGCACCGCGGCGGACGCTGCCGGACTGCTCAATGCGGCATTTGCCGGCGGGCGACCGACCATTTTCCTCTATCCGAAGGTCTGTCTGAATGATCCCGCCTTCGCCACCAGCGACGATGTTGAACGCCATTGGGTGGAACCGGGGAAGGCCCGGCACGTTCGCCAGGGCAATGATCTCACCCTGGTCACCTGGGGAGCCACGGTTCCCCTCTGTTCACGGGTGGCAACGCTTCTCGAATCCCACGGGGTTCACACCGACCTCATCGACCTCCGATCCCTGAGTCCGTGGGACTCGGATGCCGTGTGCGCTAGTGCCGAACGAACCGGACGCCTGGTAGTGGTTCATGAAGACAATTGGACGTGTGGATTTGGGGCCGAAGTTCTGGCGACTGCCGCTGAAAAATGCCGCCGCCCCCTCACCGTTCGGCGCATCACCCGCCCGGACACGTACGTCCCCTGCAATTACGTCAACCAGCTGGAGGTGCTCCCGGATTTCAAGCGCATCGTCAAAACGGTGGCGGACTTGTGTGGACTGACCGTGGAATGGAAAGTCGAAGGCAACGATCCCGGTGCCGATTTCATCCTGGAAGCCGTGGGCTCCAGCCCAGCCGACCAGACGGTCTCCGTGATCGACTGGCTTGTTCCCGAAGGCAAACAGGTGGAGGCGGGTGATCTGGTGGCGGAATGCGAAGCAGACAAGGCCACCTTTGAACTTCGTGCCCCTGTCGCGGGAATCATCCGCGGCCTGGTGTCCCCTGGTGAAAAGGTTCCCGTCGGATCGCGTCTGGCGCAGATTGAGCGACTCCATCATGGACCCCGGTTGCCACGACGCATCCCCGTCGAACCCAAACCCGTGATCCACCGGCGTGTTCTGGAATCCCCGCGCATCATTCCGGTCCCATCAACTCCGGCGCATCCGCCGTCCGTCCGCGGGCTGACAGGAATTTCAGTGATCCGCCCTGCCCTGGCGGGAAAAATCGTGACGAATGATGAACTGGTCCTCCGATTCCCCGGGCGAACAGCCATCGACATTTTTCAACGAACCGGGATCGAATCCCGACGGCTGATTGGCCCCGGTGAGTCCGCGCTGACCCTCGCAACCCCGGCCGCCCGATCGGCATTGGCGGATGCGGGACTGACCCTGAACGAAATCGACGCCATCTTCGTCAGCACCAGCACACCGCTTTCGCTGAGTCCCAGCATGGCGTGCCTTCTCCATCATCAACTCAGCCTGGAGGGACCCAGCCGGGACATCCCGGCCAGTGATATCCTGGCTGCATGTTCCGGCTACCTCTATGCCCTGCAGGCAGCGTCCGATTTTTGCCTGGCAAAACCCGACGCCAACATCCTGGTCGTCACGGCCGAGGCGATGAGCACGTTTACGGATCCCGGGGATTTTGATACCGCGATCGTCTTCGCGGACGGTGCCACAGCGTCGGTGGTGCATGGCCCGGACTCATCCCTCTTCAAGAATTCCCGGATATTGCTCCGCCGTCCGGTGTTGAGCGCCCGCGGAGAGGACGGCTCCATCTTGAACCACGGGAGGCGGGAACGGCCCACCGTGAATATGGACGGATTGAAGGTGTTTCCCATGGCGGTGCGGCAGTTGATTGCCCTGCTGAAGGAGGCCTCACTCCAGGCCGGTGTCCAGGTGGAGGATCTCGATTACATCGTCCCGCATCAAGCGAATGGCCGGATCCTGGACGCCGTCGACAGCCGCCTCAAACTCAGGAAGGGCCGTCTCGTCAACCGGGTTCGATACTCGGGAAACACCAGCAGCAGCACCATTCCCACGGTGCTGGCGGATTTGCTGGCGGAGTCTCCAGTCAGCGGAGCCAAGGCCGGACTTTGTTCCTTCGGAGGTGGCTTCACCTTCGGTGCTGCGGTGATGGAATTCGCGTAACAACGCGGCACCTCCCCGCCGGGAGGTGCGTCGGTATGCCCGCCTGAAATTCGCCCGGCGATCGCCGGGGCGACACCCCCCGATCGCGTCGGCGATCGATCGCTTCGCAGGAAGTGCTCAAGTTTAGGACCGAATCGCGATCCAAGTTTGAGGAATCAGGAAATTCCCTTGCCGATAAACGGAGTAATTCCATAGTGAATGGGAACACGGGATTCTCCGTATTGACTTCAGTCAGTCTCCCCCAAATGCCTGAACTTCCAAAAAAGTAGATGCCCACTCCAATCCGACCCTCATTTTTACCATTGCTTTTTTTGGGTATCATCCTGGCCGCCCGGAGCCTCGCCGGCGTGGATGTCCTGACCTACCGCTACTCCAATTCGCGAAATTCCCTGAATGCATTGGAGACGAATTTAACCCCTGCAAACGTGCGGGTATCGGGTTTTGGCAGGTTGTTCAAACAGCCGGTCGTCGGGCAGATCCAGGGGCAACCCCTGATCGTCAATGGTCTCTCGTTTGGGGCGCGCGGAGTTCATAATGTGGTCTATGTCACGACCGAGGCGAATCATGTCTATGCCTTCGATGCGGACTCGGCCGACGGGGCCAATTCCCAACCGCTGTGGCACCGTGATTTCAATGCCGCGGACGGTTCGGTGACCAGTGTCCCCACCGCCGATCTGATTCCTCCCAGCACGGGTCTCGCTTCCATCTTTCCCGTCTTGGGAATCACGGCCACGCCGGTCATTGACAAGGACACCCTAACGCTTTTTGTTGAGGTTTTTTCCAAGGAGAACGGATCGTATTTCCACCGATTGCACGCGCTGGACATCATCACCGGCGCCGAACGGACCGGAAGTCCCGTGGTCATCTCGGGAAGCGTCCCGGGAACAGGCGCGGGCAGCACCAATGGAACCCTGGCCTTTGACCCGCTCCGGCATGTCTGCCGTGCCGGCCTGACCCTTGCGACTCCGACAGCCTTAAACCGAAAGGTCATCTTCCTCGCCTACGGAGCCATGATGGACTACTTCACCTATCATGGATGGGTCATGGCTTATGACGCCGTCACGCTGGCACGGGTGGGTATCTTTTGCACCACGCCGAATGCCAGCAAGGGCTCGATTTGGATGGCAGGAAATGCGCTGACGGCGGATGAAAATGGAAATATCTACGGGATCGTCGCCAACGGAACGTTCAACACAACCAACTCCAGCTATGGAGATTCCCTCATCTGCCTCTCCACCGATTCCACCGGTCTCCACCTCAAGGATTGGTTTACACCCTACAACACACTGGCCCTGGAGTCTGCCGATTTGGACCTGGGCACAGGAGGACTGACCCTTCTCCCTTCGGGAGTCGGGACTCCGACCACACCCAATCTCGCGGTGTTTGGAAGCAAGGAGGGGCGCATTTATCTCCTGAACCGGGACAACCTGGGAAAGTTCAATTCCGGTTCTGACAGTCAGATTCCCCAATGGCTCTGGGCCATTCCCGGCCAGACCGCATTTTCGGGCCCCAACTTCGGGCAGCCCACCTATTACAACTCGAACATTCTCTTTCACGTCACCGCCAATAATCTCTACTCCACCCCGATCTCGTCGGGTGTAATCGGGTCCACTTCCACGATTCTCAGCAGGCGGGGCGCTTCCGCCGCCGCAACCGTCGTCTCGGCGAATGGAAGCTCCAACGCTGTGGCCTGGGAGCTGAATAGTGCCACCCCGGGAAAGGATCCGGCCATTCTCTACGCCTATGCCGGAGACTCGGCACAATCTGAACTATTTAATACCGCGCAATCCGGCACCCGGGATGTCCTCGGCCCGGGCGTCAAACATTCCCTGCCCATCGTCGCCAATTCGAAGGTCTATGTGGGGGCGGTCGGCGAGCTGGATGTTCTCGGGTTGGGATCCTGGGCCGCGAATCCCACGATTTCACCCAATGGGGCCTCATTTCAGACATCGTCCACGGTGACTCTGGCCTGCTCGACAGCCGGATCCTCGATCTACTAC
>CAIPFS010000369.1 GCA_903864375.1 uncultured Verrucomicrobiota bacterium | reverse complement strand
GTCAGAGTGATGGTGCTTTGAGTCAGGTTCAGCGCCGGAGCAGTCATGTCACTGGTGGCACCATTGAATTGAAATCCGGTGTTGTCTGCCGTGAATCCGGCATCCGCGGGAGGCTTGGGACCTGGGACGCCAAGGGCGACGGTGGAATTGACGGAGCCGTTGTAGCCGCCGACCGAATCCGCAAAAACCGTTCCGCCGGTTTCGTCCAGTTTCCAGTAGGCAATGGCTCCGGAAGACAGGACCTGATTGGCATAAACGTTGGCGAAAGGCAGCAATGTCAAACTGGCGTGGTTGGTCACACTTCCGTAGGGATTGGTGACGACCACCGAATAATCTCCCGCATCCGTCGTTCCCAGCTCGGGGATGGAGATGGATTTACCGGTTTCCCCGGCCAGTGCCGTGCCGTTGTGATACCAGAGGTAGTTGATGGGTAAACTCCCGGCGGCGGCGACGGAGAAGTGAGCGGTTCCACCCGGGTAAATGGAGAGGTTCACCGGAGGCGTGGTGATCGCCGGCGGGCCTGCCACCACCGTCAGGACAATGGGGGCGCTGGTGGCCGAGCCATAGGCATTTTTGACCACGGCAAAATAGGTGCCAGAACTTCCAACGGTAAGATTTGTCAAAGAAAATGTGGTGCCGGACGCCACGACCGTGCTTCCTTTCAACCAGCTATAGGTCAACGGCGTGCTGCCAACACCGACCACCGAAAAGCTGACGCTCGAACCTTCAAACAGGCTTGCCGGCGGGTTGACCGGCTGAACTCCGATGGCGGCGGGAATTTTTGCAGCAGCGTAAAGGCTCGCCAGTTCGGTGGAGGTCAGCGCGCGATCAAAGATGGCGACTTCGTCGATGGTGCCATTGACGACCCGGCCTCCCGTGGGATCCAATCCGATATGGATGGGAGAGACCGAAAAATCATGCTGGGCGTGGGTCGCATTGTGCGAGACGGAGACTCCGTTGACGGAGAGGGTTGTATTCGTCGGTGTCACCACCGCGGTGATGAAGCTCCAGACGTCGGGCGGAATCGGCAGGTTAGGGACCCAATCGTATTCGGCATCCTCCCAGTGCAATCGAAGGTCGTTCTGGTCTCCAAATCCAAACCCGGTGGCCTTGGCGGCGTCGCGTTGGAAAAGGACGGCATTGAAGGCGCTTTGCGGCCCGTTGGGCTTCACCCAGGCGGTGAACGAGACGGTGTCGGTGATGAGGGCTTGACCTTCGGGAATGATCACCGATCCGGACTGGCCATTCAAACCAACGCCCTTGTTGTTGGCGGCAAAACCGCCACCGACCACACCGGTCTTGCCGGGGATGGTGCCGAAATCATAGGTGGCATCACCTGTTGCCGCCCAGCTCCCAGTGTTTTTCGCAATCGGCAGGGGGGCGGAGGAATCGAACGCGGGCTCATCCAGTCGGTAGTAGAGCAGCGGCGATTCGGCCTTGATCAACGAATCATACGGTTGAGGAGGATTGGGATTGTTGCCGTTCTGGTAATGGGACGCCAGGACCGCGTCGGACAGCGGGTGATCATACAATGCCACTTCGTCAACGGAACCATCATAGCCAAAGGCGCCGTCGCTTCGGGCACCGATGGTGAGACTTCCGCCCTGATTCGCGACATAGTCCACCGGAGTGCCGGAAGCGACCACCGACCCGTTGACGTAGACTTTCACCAGGTTCGCCTGAGCATCGAAGGAGATGGCCACGAGGTACCAGACCCCAGCGGTGGGAAGATCGCCGCCGGTGATGCTCAAGGCCCGACTGAGGTGATCGTTTTTGAACATCCGGAAATCCCATCCGGCCCCTGCAACGTTGTTTTGGTACAGAAACCAGCCGGTCCGAGGGTCGCCCGCCTGGGCGTACGACAACGGACTGGTCAATCCCGCGGGATCGGACGTCGGCTTGATCCAGGCTTCGGCGGTGAAAGAGCCCAACGGATTGATGGAAGGCTTGCTGGGAACGGTGACGTACTGGCCTCCGGTAAAGATGGCTGCCGTATCCGTGCTGCCGGCGAGGGCACCCGGGGCGGGGTGGATTGCCACGGGAGTCCCGTCCTTGAGGTAGTAGCCAGTGCCCAACTCTCCGGCGCTTCCGGAGTTTGTTGCCACATTGTTGGGGACGGGGGTTGTTTCCTCGAGCCGCCAGTAACCGACGGGGTTTAAAGCCTTGAGGGTTGATGGGAAATCCGCCTGCACCGAGTGCAATCCGGAAAGAAGCAGGACCGGGGCGGTCATTCTCCTCATCGATCGCCAGAATGGTTTGATCATAAGCAGAGTCTTTATGTGCGTTGTTGGGCTGTCCGGGAACCATCGTTCCGATGATTCATCGTGGTCGGATTGTTGAAGTTTTGGGTCGAAATGCAAGTCTGCGTATCCGGAACGACACGGAGACGTTGCCCAAAAGTCGCCCGTCTTTCAGGCAATGGGATGTCCAAAACAAGGGCCCCATCTCCACTCAGATGGGAATGACGGAAAATGTGATGTTTGGCTCCTACTTTGGCTCGAGACGAGTGTTGTAAATTGTTCGCCAGGAATAAAAGAAGCCGGGAGGGTCAGGACCGTGCAATCGTCAATTGTACAGAAAGACGTAGACGCCGAAGCCGATGGCCGCAAGGCCCAGTGCGGCCGCAACCGCCCAGAACGTGTTCCTTCGCTGAACCGCGAGGGCGAAGGTGGCAATGACCACCGCCAGCTGGGCGGCCAGCATCCCGATGAAAAAGCGTCCACTCCGAACCCGATGACGCTCCGCATCGCGGTTGCTCTGCCGGACTTGCAACTCCAGAAGGTCCGCAACCGGACGGCTGAGTTTCGCTTCTGCATCCAGGCGGAGGGCATCGAGGTGCATCCGGGCCGCAGCAAAGTCGCGCCAGACGGGGCGGATGGTGGACGGGGCCATCGCCAGCTGCTCTTCGAGCCGCTTTTCCAATCGGTCCATTCCTGCGCCCAGTTCTCCCATGGCACGGTCAAACGCGGCGGAATTGGTTTGGGCACGTTCGAGGGCGGATGCGACGTCGTCGGGCGAAATCCCGGCGAGGAGCGGCGAGAGTTCCCGATCGGACTTTCCGGCGGCGATGGCTTCCAGCGCGGATTGAATCAATGGGGAGGGGATGGTTTTGTTCGGGGCGTCTGGCAGGGTGCCCTTGACCAGGGACTCCAGCAATTGAGTCGAGGGCGCTTCACCTGGAAGCGAGCCCAGCGCCGCCCGAAGAGCATCGGGTTGCAGGCGGGAGGTGTCCGAGGTCGAGGTGAGGATCACTTCACTTCCCCGGACACTGGCACTTCGCAGCCGTCTGGCCTGATAAAAGTTCCACTGGTCTCCCACCTTGGACTGGATCTGGGCGGCAGTCGATCGGTCGTACTGGCCGCGGGTCATTTCGCTTTGAGACAGGCCGGCCATCAGGGTGGAGACCACCGTCATGATCACCGGAGTCGAGGTCAGGAGTTTCCCAAAGGTGTTCTTGGGAACCTCCGGTGGTGGGGTTGTGGGTGCTTGGGGAAGAGAGAGTTTCATCGGATGGCCTGCGCCTTGAAAATGGCAAAAGCTTCACCGGAAGCCAAGTAGCGGTTGCCTGACAGGCGGGGGCTTTGGCTTTATGGTCCTCCGTCATGTCCGAACCACCGTCCGTCATCATTGTTGGAGCAGGGCTTGCCGGTCTGGCTGCGGCACGGACTCTGGCGGATGCCGGTGTCCGGGTCCGGATCCTCGAGGCTTCGGATGCAGTCGGCGGGAGGGTTCGGACCGACAGGGTGGATGGATTCCTGCTGGATCGCGGATTCCAGGTGCTGATGACGGCCTACCCGGAATGCCATTCCTGGGTCAATGGAGCCATCGACCTTCGCCCCTTCTATCCGGGGGCCGAGGTGTGGTGGGACGGACGGTTTCACCGCGTGGCCGATCCGTTTCGCCGTCCCTGGGATGCCCTGGCCAGTGTGGCCAGCCCGATTGGCTCGTGGGGGGACAAGGCCCGGATCGCCTGCGTCCGACACCGGGCTCTGTCCGGTTCGATGGAGGATTTCTGGAATCGTGAGGAATGTTCGACAGACGAATTTCTGAGAGGACACGGATTCTCGAAGGTGATGCTGGGTCGGTTTTTTCGTCCGTTTCTCGGCGGCATCTTTCTGGAATCCGAACTGAGAACTCCCTCGCGACAGTTTGAATTTGTTTTCCGGATGATGGCGCTGGGGGCCACGGTGGTGCCGGCGGACGGGATGGGAGTGATCCCTGGATATCTCCTGCAACAGATACCCGCCGGTCCAATCGAACTCTTGCTGGGGCGAAAGGTGGTGGAATTGATTCGTGGCCCTGGAGATTCGGTCCGCGGAGTTCAAGCAGAGGACGGAACCGTGTTCATGGCCGATCGGGTCATTTTGGCTGTGGAAGCCCCCGCGGCCGCCCGATTGTTGAAACTGCCACTGACCCCGCGTTCCAGATCGGTCAGCACCTGGTATTTTTCCACCTCTGCCCGCGCCCGCCCGAATCCGATATTGCACCTCAATGGTTCGGGGCAGGGCCCCGTCAATCATGCCGTGTGGATGAATGAAGTGTCCCCGAACTATGCACCGGCCGGACAAGGATTGCTTTCGGCGACGGTTCTGGGTGCTGAACCGGTTCCCGAGGCGGAGGTTCGAATGCAGATGGGTCAATGGTTCGGCGTGGATCCCGCGGCATGGAGGCATCTGCGAACGTATGTCATTCACCATGCGCAACCGGAACCGGGTGAGTTGGCGCGGGCGATTCCCGGCGGATTTCGAGGTGGTGCCCCGGGATTGTCCGTTGCGGGAGACGCCTGGGGTCAGGTCTCGATTGATGGTGCCTTGAAGTCCGGTCGGAAGGCCGCCGAAGCCTTGTTGGAATCCATCGATGCCGGCTGACAGAGCCAGCCACCGATGGTGGAAATCCGTAAAGGCAATCGGAGTTGGCGCAGTCGATGGGATTTGCTACCATCCCCATCATGTCAGAGAAGCCACTCGCACAGATTCCACAGGCGACGCGGGAACTGTATGAGAAGGGAATCGCGGCCATTAAAAAAAACAATCTGGATTACGCGGTCACCCTGCTGACCTCGGTCCTTAAGATCGAACCGGCATTTTATGAGGCGCGTGAAGCGCTGAGGGCCGCCCAACACAAGCGGGTGGTGGGATCCAGAAGCTTTTTTAAAAAACTCGTCGGCTCCGCTTCCAGTCTGACCCGTGGCAAGCTGGCGTTGCGTTCCAACCCTCTCGAGGCGCTTCAAGTGGCCGAGGATGCCCTGAATGACGATCCGTCGAATCTCGATGCCCATGAGTTGCTGGCGGAAGCCGCGATGGCGTCCGACCTTCCGAAAACAGCCCTCCTGTCACTGGAAGTGGCATTCAGGGCGCGCCCTTCCAACCGGAAACTGGCCTTAAATCTGGCACAGGCACTTGGGCGGCAGGGAAACCGACCGCGGGCGGAAAAAATCTACAAGGATCTATTATCGGCTACGCCCCATGATCCGGAGCTCAACCAACTCCTCAAAAACCTGCTGGCGGAGCGATCGATGCAGGAGGGGGGCTATGCGGGACTGGCGGACGGCCAGGGAAGTTACCGCGACATTCTCAAGGACAAGGATGAAGCCCGAATGCTGGAACAACAAAACCGGGCGGTGAAGGACGAGTCCGTTGCCGGGCAGCTGATTGCCGATTACGAGGCGCGTCTGGCCACCGAACCCAACCAGCTGAAGCTGATGCGCGATTTGGCTGAACTTCATCTGAAGCGTCAGGAGTTTGGCAGGGCTCGGGAGTATCTGGAACGCGTCCTTTCGGTGAGCGGCGTCAATGACCCGATGATCCTGGAGCAATTGCGAAACACCCGGTTGGCTGAGTTTGCCAAAGCCGAGGCGGATCTGGATCAAACGGACCCGGACCATCCGGCCCGGCTGGAGGAACTCCGAAAAACACGGTTCAACTGGCAGGTGGAAGATGCCCGTCGGCGTGCGGATCAAAACCCGACCGACCTCTCCATCAAGTTCGAGTTGGGGGCTCTGTATCTGGAGGCTGGGCGGGTGGGAGAAGCCATCCCGGAACTGCAGCGGGCGCAAAACAATCCGAATCGAAGGATCGCGGCGATGAATTTGCTGGCGCAGGCCTTTGCCCGACGGGGAATGAATGATCTGGCTGCCAAGAAACTGCAGGAGGCGATCAAGGAAAAGCCGGTTTTTGACGATGAAGCCAAAGAGCTTCGATATCAGCTCGGGACAGTTCTCGAAAAGATGGGTCGCGCCGATGAAGCCATTGAACAATTCAAGGTCATCTATGAGCAGGACGTCTCGTACCGTGACGTGACGGAGCGTGTGGACGCCTATTATTCAACCAAGGCATAAGCCGTGGCAAACCGCTTGCCCCCGTTTCAGGAGGATCGCTAGTCTCAGCGCTTGTTGGCGGACCGGGTCGGTCGGCTGACGAAGAGAGCAAGTAGTTCCGACAGTTCAACCGTAGGATTTTCCATGGCGTATACGACGTGCAGTGTTCCCGCAGGCGGGAAGATTTCCATTGAAGGCGGCCGGCTTAAGGTTCCGTCGCAACCCATCATCCCGTTTATTCGTGGCGATGGTACCGGCCCCGACATCTGGGCGGCCAGTGAGCGGGTCTTTGATGCAGCCGTGGCCAAGGCCTACGGCGGCGCTCGCAAGGTGGCCTGGATGGAGGTTTTTGCAGGCGAGGAGGCCTTCAAGCGTTTCAACAACTGGCTGCCGGATGATACCGTCGATGCCTTTCGCGAGTTTCTCGTCGGAATCAAAGGCCCTTTGACCACCCCGGTGGGAGGTGGCATTCGATCGCTGAATGTCGCCCTGCGGCAGCTTCTCGATTTATACGTCTGCCTCCGTCCCGTTCAGTGGTTTCAGGGAGTTCCCAGCCCCGTGAAACGTCCGGAAAAGGTGGATATGGTGATTTTTCGTGAAAACACCGAGGACATCTATGCCGGAATCGAGTTTGCCCCGGGGACACCGGAGGCACAGAAAGTCCTGGATTTCCTCTCCAAGGAATTCCCCAAGGAGTTCAACAAGATTCGCTTTGGCACCCAGGCCCGGGCCGCGGAGTTTTGGGCCGCGGTGGGCGACACCTCCTTTCCGACCGAAGTGGCCGTGGGCCTTGGTTTGAAACCGGTCAGCCGGTCCGGCTCGGTTCGCTTGATTCACAGCGCCATCAGTTACGCCATTCGCAATGGGCGCAAAAGTGTAACCCTGGTGCACAAGGGGAACATCATGAAATACACGGAAGGCGCCTTCCGCGATTGGGGATATGGCGTGGCGGAAGAGTCATTCGGCGACAAGGTCTACACATGGTCGCGCTGGGAGAAAACCAAGGCCGCCCAAGGCGAAGAGGCCGCCAATGCTGAACAGAAGGCGGCACTGGCTTCCGGAAAAATCCTGGTGAAGGATTCCATCGCCGATATTGCCCTCCAGCAGGTTCTGACCCGCCCTGAAGACTTTGACGTCATTGCCACCCTCAACCTCAATGGCGATTATCTGAGTGACGCCCTGGCGGCGCAGGTGGGTGGCATCGGGATCGCGCCGGGCGGGAATATCAATTACATCACCGGCCACGCCATTTTCGAGGCCACCCATGGCACGGCCCCGAAGTATGCCAACAAGGATCTGGTCAACCCGGGTTCCGTCATCCTTTCGGGTGAAATGATGCTCCGCCACCTCGGTTGGACCGAAGCCGCAGACCTCATCATCAAAGGCGTCAACGGCGCGATCGGTGCCAAAACCGTCACCTATGACTTCGCCCGCCAAATGGACGACGCCACCGAAGTTAAATGCTCGGAATTCGGCGCCGCCGTGGTCAAACACATGGCAACCG
>CAIPFS010000368.1 GCA_903864375.1 uncultured Verrucomicrobiota bacterium | reverse complement strand
CCGGCTCGGCGGCACGCGCACCCGCCGCCAGCACCGCGCCCAGGACAAGCCCCGACACCAGCGAGCCGCCATGCCCGGAAATCTCGACGATGTCTTCCGTGGTGAAACTTCGCGGAGCTCTAAAAACGGTCAGGAGGACTTCATCCAGGATCCGGCCATCCCGGTGGATGTGACCGTAGTGAACGGTGTGGGAAGGCACCGAGGATGGCATTCGACCTGATGGCGACCGAAAGACGGCATCGGCCACCGCCAGCGCCTGTCTTCCCGAAATGCGCACCACGGCCAGCGCCCCCTCGCCTCGGGGGGTGGCGATGGCGGCAATGGTGTCGGAAAGGGAGTGGCTCACACGTGGCCGCAATTGCCTGTGATGTTTTCCGCCTCACGCCCTTCGAGCCAGAGTCGCGCTTTCTGCCAGCTTTGCTTGTGAAGGTAGTGCAACAGGGTCGGGTCGGTGGACGCCGGCATGCTGCGGGTCAATTGCTGGAGCTGTTCAAACAGCGGCAGCAGGCTGGGACCGCTCTTGTGTGCGGCCAGATGGGCCACACGGGCTTCCAGCTCCACCAGGGTCCTCAGGACGGCCTCTTCGTTCGTTGTCACCGGGCAAAATTAGCAGTTGGTTCCTCTGCCACCAAGTGATCCCATTGCGTCCGACCCTGGAAAGCAGCTATCCTCCGATCCTGCATGACGACCGTCGGACGCATTGGGATTCACCGGATTTTCTGGATGGCATGGATGTGGCTCGCCATCGGCATGGCGCCATCGGTCGCCTCAGCCGCTGAAGCCACCGGAGGAACCAACGCCGTTCTGGCGCGAGCCAAAGGGTGGACGGTGACCCGGGCCGATCTGGACAAGATGGTCCGGCGGGTTCAAACCGAACTGATGAGCACCGGCAGTCTGGTGCAGGAGGATAAGTGGGAAGAGTTCGAAGGACGTCTGCTCGACCAGCTCATCCTCATCCAAATCTGCCGGGCCCGGGCCACCGATATCGACCGCGCCGTCGCACGGACCAACGCCGATGCCTTCATCCACAAGGTTTACACCAACTCGGCCACCGAAAAGGACTATGCCCGGCGTTTGATGCGGGCGGGCTATACGCCGGACTCCTTCAGCCAGGAAAAATACGACGAAGCCCTGGTCAACGCGCTGATTACCCGGGAGGTCAAACAAGGGATTCAAATCGCACCCGAGGCCATTGAAAAGGCGTATGCCGCCCATCCCGAAAACTGGAAAGTGCCGGAATCGGTCAAGGTCGCCCAACTCGTTCTGCAAACACGAAATCCGGTCACCGGGGAAGAGGTATCGGCCGACGAATATTCCCGGAAGGAGTCGCTGATCAAGGAGCTGAAGGTTCTGGCCGGCAAGCCGGATGCTGATTTTTCAACCCTGGTGAAGGAGAACAGCGAGGACACCAAAACGAGGGCTAATGGCGGTGAAATGGTGGTCGTTCGCGGACAGACACCCTGGGAATTTGAGTCGGCCTGTTTCAGCCTGCCAGTGGGAAAGGTCAGCGATGTCGTCGTCACCGCCGTCGGCTTTTACCTGATCAAATCGTTGGAGAAGAGCCCGCCCCGGGTGGAACCTTTGGATGCGGTCCGGGATTCCCTTCGGGAGGCTCTCGTCGAACAGGAGTCGTTGAGAGCATTGCCCACCTATGCCGAGCGGCTTCGTCGCGAAGCTGGCGTGGAATTGAGTCCCGACGCCCCAAAACTCCCTCCCCAGGGGCCCGGACGACCGCCCTCCAAGCCTTAGGCCATCGTTCCCTTTTCCCAATCCGTCCTTGAAACCCGAAGGGGGCCAGCAGTTCAGGGGGAGTCATTCATGGGGCTGACTGTCGAAGCCTGCTTGGCGAAAGGACCGGTTTTCGCTATCAAAGGGGGCCTGGACCGTCCCACGGGAGAAATCCGCTGTTTGACGCCCGCCCGCCCGATCTTAAACTAAGTAACATTGGTAGTTCACTGAACATTATGACGAATGTCGCTGAGGCAGCGCCCAAACCTCTCACCCGCAATGAGCAGCTCAAGCTGGCTGTTCCAACCCTGGCGGGCGGGATTGCCGCGACCCTGGCCGATGCCCAGGCAGCCTGTTTTTCGGCGGACGACGAACAGTTTCTCAAGTTTCACGGCATCTATCAGCAGGATGATCGCGATCTCCGAAAGACGGGTAAGAAGCACATGCTGATGGTGCGGGGACGGATTCCGGGTGGCGTATTGTCGGCCTCGCAATGGCGGGTGTTCGACGACCTCGCCAGCCGCTGCGGCAATGACACCCTTCGAATCACCACCCGCCAGAGCATTCAGTTTCACGGGGTCGTCAAGGACCAGTTGGGTCCGTTGATGAAGGGAATCAATGATGCCTTGGTCGATACCCTGGCGGCTTGTGGCGACGTCAACCGTAACGTCATGGCCTCCCCGACGCCCTCCGACAGTTCGGTTCGGGAGCAGGTCTACGAAGATGCCCGACGGGTTTCCGAAGCGTTGCTGCCCAAGACCAACGCCTATCATGCCATTTGGATCGATGGGGTTCAGCTGAACCTGGACGATCCGGCGCAACGGGATTTTGTCGACCCGCTCTACGGCAAACAATACCTCCCGCGCAAGTTCAAGGCCGCCTTTGTCCTTCCCCCGGTGAATGACATGGATGTTCTGACCAACGATCTGGGTTTCATCGGCATTGTGGAGAATGGGAAGCTGGTGGGGTACAATCTGGCGGTGGGCGGCGGTTTGGGACGAAGCCATGGCAACGACGCCACCTACGCCCGCCTCGCTGATATCATTGGGTTTCTAACGCCGGAGCAGTTGGTGCCGGTGTCCAAGGCTGTCCTGACCCTCCATCGCGACTTCGGTGACCGGACCGACCGCAAGCACGCCCGGTTGAAGTATGTCATCGAGGAGCGCGGTGCCGCATGGGCACGGACCGAGATTGAGCACCGGGCGGGATTCGTACTCGAAACGGCACGTCCGTTCCAGTTCACCTCGACGGGCGATGAATTGGGCTGGCGACGCCAGTTGGATGGCCGCTGGTTCCTGGGATTGTTTGTCGAAATGGGACGCATCAAGGATTCCCCCGGCAGTCGCCTCAAGTCGGCGCTTCGCCGCATCGCCGATCAATTTCCCGTCGAGTTTCGCCTGTCAGCCAACCAGAACGTGTATCTGGCCAATATATCGGTCGAGGAACGGCCCCGGATCGAGGCAATCCTGGGCGAGTTTGGAGTGAAAACCACAGATCAGGCGTCGTCGATTCAGGCCGAGGCGTTGGGATGCCCCGCCCTGCCCACCTGTGGTCTGGCGTTGGCCGAAGCGGAGCGTTACCTGCCCAGCTTGGTGGGTCGATTGGAAGCCCTTTGCACCGAGGTGGGCCTGCCCGGCCAGGCGATCAAGGTGCGGATGACAGGTTGCCCGAACGGCTGTGCCCGTCCCTACAGCTCGGAGATTGGTTTCGTCGGCAAGGCCCCCGGACGCTACCAGATCTGGATCGGAGCCAGTCCGGAAGGCACCCGCCTGAGCCGACTCTGGCGGGATAACATCAAGGACCCGGAAATTGTGAACGAACTGCGACCCGTGTTCTCCCGTTTTGCCGCCGAGCGCCATGCAGGCGAGGCATTCGGAAACTGGGTTGAACGGGCCTTTTGGGGTACTTCCGAAACCAATCCGTCCAATTAGGCGGACCGGCTCGGCCCGTCTGACGGCAATTGATCCTCTCCATGTCTCTTTCCCTTTCATTAGCCGACGAAAACCGGCATCTCCGGACCCTTTCTCCGCAGGACATCATCCGGTGGGCCCTCGCCAAAGCCCCGGGTCGAGCCGTGGTTTCAACCAATTTCCGGCCCTACGAGGCTGCGATCCTGCACCTCGCCACCCAGGTCCAACCGGACATCCCGGTGCTGTGGGTGGACCACGGGTACAACCGCCCGGCCACCTACCGGCATGCCGAGGAGCTCCGGAAGCGATTGGGACTTCACATCCATCCCTACCTTCCGTTGAAGACCGCCGCCCATTACGAGGCGTTGCACGGAGACCTGCCTGCACCTCACGACGAGGAGGGGTTGAAGCGCTTTAGTGCTGAGATGAAATTGGAACCCTTCCAGCGCGGTATGCGGGAACTGGCACCCCGGGTCTGGATCACGGCATTGCGAAAGGTGCAGAACCCGAACCGGGCGGAACTCGATATTCTGTCGGAAGACGTCAACTTCGGTACCCTGAAGGTCAGTCCGCTGTTTTATTGGTCTGACGCGGATGCCGAGGCCTACCTGTCCGCGCATCAGCTCCCCAACGAATGGGATTACTTCGATCCCGCCAAGGCCGATGAGAAGCGGGAATGTGGCCTGCACGCGGCGTGGGGTGCCAAGGCCGTCGCTGCGGCCCGTTGAGGCGGACGGTCAACGCCGCTGGACCGCTGGAATCGATCGCGTCGCAACCGACATGAGCACCTATCATCTGGACCATCTCCAATACCTGGAGACCGAGGCCATTCATATCATGCGGGAGGTCGCCGCCGAATTCGAGCGACCAGCCCTGCTTTTTTCCGGTGGCAAGGACTCCATCTGTCTCCTGCGACTCGCTGAAAAAGCCTTCCGGCCCTCGGATATTCCGATGCCGTTCCTCAATGTCGACACCGGCCACCACTTTCCCGAACTGAATACGTTTAGGGATGCCCGTGCACAGGAATTGGGCGGACGCCTCATCGTTCGAAAGGTCGAGGATGCCATCGCTTCCGGAATTGCCATCCCGAATCCCGGTGAGGTCAGCCGCAACCGGCTTCAAATACCCACCCTCCTCGCGGCCATTGAGGAATTCCGTTTTGATTGTGCGATCGGCGGAGCGCGACGCGACGAGGAGAAGGCCCGCGCCAAGGAACGGTTCTTCAGCTTTCGCGACAGTTTTGGTCAATGGGATCCCAAGAACCAGCGACCCGAGATTTGGAACCTCTATAATGGCAGGGTCAATGCCGGTGAGCACATGCGGGTCTTTCCCCTGAGCAACTGGACCGAGATGGACGTCTGGGAATACATCAAGCGGGAAAACCTCGCCGTCCCCACCATTTATTTCAGCCATCGCCGGGAATGTGTCCGGCGTCAGGGGCAATGGCTGCCGGTCACTTCCATCCTCCCACCCAAGCCCTCGGAGGAAGTGCGGGAACTCGTTGTGCGCGTGCGCACCATCGGCGACATCATCAGCACCGGGATGATCGAATCTCCCGCCAACACCGTGGAGGATATCCTGGTGGAAATCGCCGCAGCCCGGGTGACCGAGCGGGGCTCACGCGCCGATGACAAGGCGTCGGAAGCCGCCATGGAAGACCGCAAGAAACAAGGTTATTTCTAGAGTCGATTTGCCCCATGTCTCACACCCCACCCGTTTCAGTCGACCTCCTGCGGTTCAATACCTGCGGTTCGGTCGATGATGGCAAGTCGACCCTGATCGGACGACTCCTCTACGACTCCAAATCGCTGATGGAGGATCAGATCGAGGCCCTTGAGCGTTCCGCTGACATCACCGGCGG
>CAIPFS010000367.1 GCA_903864375.1 uncultured Verrucomicrobiota bacterium | reverse complement strand
GTCTTCCACCATGCCCGGACCCGCAGAGAAACCGACCCGCATGTCCCTCTCCCCATTCTCTAAATCCGGACCATCGAGGTGGGGCATCCTGGGGATGATGGCGTGCCTTATGGTGGGTGGATGTGGGGATCGGAAAGAGACCGCGACCCTATCGACTTCAGCCGGAGGCGCCACAAACCAGCCGGTGGCTCTCCGGTTTACCCATGATTGGTTTCCGGAGCCGGAGCACGGTGGGTATTTTGCTGCGAAGGTCAAAGGAATCTGGTCCGGGCTGGGCCTGGACGTGGAGGTGATTCCGGGGGGGCCCAATTCGGAGATTGAGAAAAAGGTGGCTCTCGATCCCGAGGGATTGGGGATCTTGCGCGGTGACGCGGCCATCATTGCCGTGGACCGGGGTCTGCCGATTGTCGCCGTCAGCAGTTATTTTCAGCACGATCCCCAGGGAATCATGGTCCGGGATGATGGTCCGGTGCATTCGTTTGCCGACCTCGAGGATCGCGATTTGGCCATGCAGGTCGGGAACACCTGGTTTCTCTACCTTCAAAAGAAATATGGGTTGAAAAAGACCCGGGTCCGGCCGGTGACCGGGAGTGTGGCCAATTTCGTGAAGGACCCGGACTGGATTACACAGGGGTACCCGACCAGTGAACCGTATTATGCCCTGAAAGAGGGTGTGAAGCCGCGGGTCCTCCAGATCAGTGATTCCGGTTTTGATCCCTACCGTGTCATCATCGCCAATCGCAAATTGGTGACACAACATCCCGACTGGGTGGCGAAGTTCTGCCTGGGAGCCTATCGGGGTTGGCAGGAGTATTACCGCGACCCGCTGCCGGTCCACGAACACATCCTCAAGATTTCGCCCACCATGGAAATGGAGGGAATGAAGTTCAGTTATGTCAAGATGCGGGAGTTGAAACTGATCGAGGGGGATTCGGCTCACGGAGAAGCCATGGGAGCTGTGGATCCTCAACGATGGGAGGCGACGGGGCGGATCCTGGTGGATTTGGGTCTGGTAAAAAAACTCCCGTTGATGAGCGATGTCTACTCGACGAATTTCACACCGGCCAAAGTCGGTGCCACGACGGAACTGCCACCACCGATTTGGAAGCTTTCCGACGTCCAGTGGCCTAAATGAGATGGGGAGTGACGCCTGCCTGCTTGCATCGATCCGACTGGAATCAATCACATGCCAAAACGTTTGCTGATCAAGAATCTGGGGCACCTCGTCACCATGAACCCGGGGCGCGAGGTCCTGGAGGGGGCCTGGATTGTTGCTGAAGATGGTCGCATCAAGTCGATCGGCAGGGGACGGCTCCCCCGCCTGGCGGAGGCGGAGGTGGTGGATGGGCGCGGCGGGATTGCAACGCCGGGAATGATCAACACCCACCATCACATGTTTCAAAATCTGGCCCGGGCCTTCAAGCCGATTTCGAACCTGCCCCTACTGCCATGGCTGGCCGGACATATCCCGCTGTGGCGTCATTTCACCCCCGACGATCTCTATATCGCCACACAGGTCGCTCTGGCCGAATTGATGCTGACCGGGTGTACGCTCAGCAGTGATCATCATTATATTTTCCCGAGGGATGGTGCTGCTGACCTGCTGGACGCTGGATTTGCCGCGGCAGAAGAAATGGGCTGCCGGTACGTGGGTTGCCGGGGAAGTGTCAATATACCCAGCGACATCATGCCCGAATGGTCAACCCAGGATACCGACACCATTCTGACGGATTGCGATCGGCTTCGCTCCAAATTTCATGATCTCAGCCACGGTTCGATGCATCAGGTGGCCTTCGCCCCATGCACCGTCTTTGGATGTGATGGTGACCTGTATCGCGAGACGGCACGACTGGCGCGTCCCTACAAGGTGCGATTGCACACCCACTGTGGGGAAACCATCGCAGAGAATCAGGAGGCTGTCCGTTCCCTGAAAACAAGACCGCTGCCCTACATGGCCCGCCATGAATGGGAGGGGGACGATATCTGGGTGGCGCACGGTATTCATTTCTCGGACAAGGAGGTCAGACATCTCAACCGACATCAGATGGGCGTGGCGCATTGCCCCGTGTCGAACATGCGTCTGGGATCAGGTGTCTGCCGGGTTCAGGATTTGCGAAAAGGAGGAAGTCCGGTCAGTCTGGGAGTGGATGGATCCGCCTCGAACGACTCGGGACACATGTTAAATGAGGCTCGCATGGCGATGCTGCTGACCCGGGCGGTGCACGGTGCCGATGCGGTGACGCCGGAACAGGCGCTGGAAATGGCCACCCTGGAGGGTGCCCGGAATCTTGGCCGCCTCCATGACCTCGGTTCGATTGAGGTGGGCAAAGCCTGCGATCTGGCCATCTTCCCCAAAGAGGACCTGTTCAGCTCGGGTGCCCACGATGCGGTTCACGGACTCCTGCTGTGCCATCCGCGCAACGTCGACACCCTCGTCATTCAGGGAAAGATCCGCGTCAGCGAAGGACAGTTGGTCGGTGTGGAGTTGCCGAAGTTGCTGGAGAAGCATGCCCGCACGGCCCGCCGAATTCACCGATCGCATTCCATCACCTCATGAATACACGGAGTTTTGCTGCTCTTGTCCTTTGTTTCCTCTTCTGGTCACGGGCTTCAGCCGGACCTTTCAAAATTCGATTTGTCACCGACTGGTACCCGCAGCCGGAACACGGCGGCTATTACCATGCGCTGGTGAATGGCTATTATGCCGCAGCGGGTCTGGACGTGGAGATCATCCCGGGAGGGCCCACGACCTTTGCTGTTCAAAGGGTGGCGACTGGTGCTGCGGACATCGGGATGCTCAATACCGACGGCGTCCTGGAGGCCAATGATCGCAATATTCCGACGGTGGCGATTTGTGCCACGTTTCAACACGACCCTCAGGCTCTCATGCTTCACGCCGCCGATCCGGTCAAAGACTGGCCGGACCTGGATGGACGCAGCATTGCCATGACCCCGGGCAATACCTGGTTCCCGTTCCTGGCCAAAAAGTACAAGCTGAAAAAGACCCGGGAGATACCCCTCACTTATTCGGTGGCGGCGTTCATCAAGGACCCGGCATTCATCCAACAGATCTTCATCACTTCCGAACCGTTTTTTGTGCGGCAGGCCGGAGTTGAACCCAGGGTGATGCTGTTGTCGGAGGCCGGTTTTGATCCCTATCGTGTCAGTTTTACCACGCCCAAGCTGATCCGGGAACATCCGGAGGTGGTCCGGGTCTTTGTGGAGGCCAGCATCCGGGGCTGGCGCGATTATCTAGCCGATCCGAAATCCGCCCACGAGGCCGTGCGAAAGCTGAATCCTGAACTGACACCGGAACGGATGGACTTCAGCTACAAGGCACTCCGCGATGGACATTTCATTGAAGGGAATCCCGGCAAAGGGGAAGCCATCGGCGGGTTTCTGGAGGCCCGATGGAGGTCCCAATATGCCATCCTCAAGGATGTCGGGGTCATTTCGGGAAAGTTCGAATTGACCAATACCTGGACCGGGGCATTTTGCAATGCCGGGCACTGAGCTTCGGCACTCCCATGGCCACCATGATTGAACGTCTCGCCAAATCCGCGTTGGTCGCCGCCATCGGGCTGGTTCTGTCGATCATCGCGATCAACAACCTCATCGACTACGGTTCCAATTTTGAGTTTGTGAAGCATGTCCTTTCGATGGACACCACTTTTCCGGAAAACCGGCTGAAGGGGCGCGCGTTGACCTCGCCCGTGATTCATCATGCCTTCTATGCCGGAATCATCGCCTGGGAAAGCCTGAGCGCCGTGGGGGCCTGGGCGGCGGCATTCCGCCTCTGGCATTTCCGGAAAGCCTCCCCAGCAGAATTTGCGGCGGCCAAGTCCTGGACGGTGGGGGCGCTGGTGTTCAACCTGCTTCTGTGGTTCGTCGCCTTCACAACCATCGGTGGCGAATGGTTTGTGATGTGGCAGTCCCATATCTGGAATGGCCAGGAGGCGGCATTTCGGATGTTCACATCCATCACACTGGTGCTGCTGTTCGTGAAAATGCCCGAGGCGTCCGAGGCAACTTCGGTCCGCTGATGACCCATTCTCGATTCCTCATGCACCCATGAGCACCCGGCTGGCACGACTTCAGGAGTTGGGGCATGTCCTACCCCAGCCTCCACCTCCAGGTGGTAACTATCTGCCCTTTCGGCGGGTGGGCTCGCTGCTGTATTTGCCGGGGGTCATCTCCAGTCGTGATGGAGATGTGGTCTATCGCGGAAAGGTCGGGGTGGACCTGGCCCTGGAACAGGGCTACGCCGCCGCTCAACTGTGTGCGCTGAACCTTCTAGCCTGCGTTCAGGCGGCCACGGGAAGTCTGGATTCGGTGCGCCAGGTGGTGAGCGTCAACGGATACGTCAACTGCGCCTCGGGTTTCCCGGATAGCCCGAAAGTCATCAACGGTGCCAGCGATCTTCTCGTTGCCCTCTGGGGGGATGCCGGACGACATGTTCGCGCTGCCATTGGCGTGGCGGGACTTCCGGTCAATGCGGCCGTGGAAGTCCAGATGGTGGTGGAATTGATCGTTCCCTAGCAAAACCGATTTTTCATGCGCACCCATCATCTTGCCTCCACCCATACCCATGATCGGTGGAACGCGGCATTGCCTCCCGCACTGGAGATCGATTCGGGAGACATCCTCCTCATGGACTGCCTTGATTCCAGCGGTTCCCAGATGTCGCCTTCGGCCACCGTCGCCGATTTTGCCGCCATGGACCGGGGCAAAATTCACACCATTACGGGACCGGTCTTTGTCCGTGACGCCAAGCCCGGCACCGTCTTGCAAATCGAAATCCGGCGGGTGGACCACCAAGGTTGGGGCTGGACCAGCATGATCGCGGGTTTGGGGACATTGCCCGACCGGTTCACAGAGCCGTATCTGTTCATCTGGCAGTTGGAACGTGAATTCAGCCGGTCATTGCCGGGAGTGACACTTCCACTGGCTCCGTTCCTCGGGATCACCGGGGTTTGTCCACCCACTCCCGGGGAACACCGAACCCGTCCCCCGGGGGCGTTCGGCGGCAATCTCGACGTCCGCGACCTGGTGCCGGGCTCCACTCTTTATCTGCCGGTCTTTCAACCCGGAGCGCTGTTTTCCGCTGGTGACGGGCATGCCGCCCAGGGGAATGGAGAGGTGTGCATCAATGGCATAGAGGGGCCGATGCGGGCTGAATTTCGTATTTCGGTTCGGAAGGATATGGTCCTCAATGAACCGTTTGCCGAGCTTCCACCGGCCCGTCCACCCATTCTTCCTGATCTGGGTGCCTGGGCGTTCATTGCCAGTGCGCCGGTGACCCTGGAAGCCGTCCGGACGGTGGTCAACGACGCCATCGACTTCATTGTCCACCGTTTTGGCCTGACCCCCGAGCTGGCCTACATCCTGTGCAGCGTGGCTTTGGATCTCCGCCTGAGCCAGGTGGTGAATCAACCACAGGTCACAGTGACCGGCACGCTGGCCAAAAACCTGTTTAACCCATGAAAGCCTTGCGACTTGCCTGTTTCCTTCTGGCTGGATTGGTCGCGTCGGCCCAACCCCTGGAGTTGCTTTCCGAACGTTCGTCCGACGGAGACCTGGAGGTGGTGGGCGGGTTCAGCGGCGGCCGGACCAACGGTTTCATTCCGCGCGCGCAGCTGATGAACCTGCCGTCCGTGACGGTCACCAACCGCAACGACCTCGAAGTGCATCGCCCGCTGGTGTACACAGGCATCCCGCTCGATGACCTCTTTGGTCTGTTGCCACTGGCCCCGGGCATCGATCTGGTGACAGCGGTCTGCCGGGACAAATACGCGGCTGTGTATCCCAAGGACTATCGCCAGCGGCATCAGCCGCTGCTGGTGCTCAAACTCGACGGGAAAGACTATGCGGATTGGCCATCCACTCCGTCGGGCGCGCGCATGGCGCCATTTTACATCAGCTACGGGAAATTTGTTGCTGATCCCAAGCTGACTGCGGCGGATGTGGAGGAGGAGGCCCGGATTCCGTTCGCGGTGGTGACACTTCGTTTTGACCGTTTTGCCGATACCCTCGGCCGACTTCAACTCACCAATGCCACCGGTGCGACACGCGATGGCGAGACGATTGCGTTGGGACAATGCCTGGCCTGCCATTTTTCAGGGGCCAGTGGGGGGCGGCTATCGGGGAAGCCGTGGCTGGTTCTGGCGGCCTGGGCAAAAGCAGAGCCTGATCTGTTTCAAAAATACGTCCGCAATCCCCGACAGGTCGAGCCGACCTCCCGCATGCCTGGCTTTCCCAATTACCAAGCGCCAGCGCTCAGCAGCCTCCAGAAGTACTTCTCGGCCTACCTCGTGCAATCGGTGGGTGAGCCTTAAAATGGTCGTCCCGTTTGGGGAGATTCATTGGCAATGTCGGCTAAACGCTCCAATCCGTGGTGAATTACCCCCCCGGTATCACCAAGCTTTTGAAGTCATCGAGCGTCAGTCGGCGCCAACTCCATTCGACTGGAACCCTTTGTTGGAACGGTCGGCGAGTCCGTGGCCCGGTCAGCGACGCTAGACGTCCGGCATCTACGTGGAAGCGGGCGATGGGAATATCAATGTAGCGCGGACCTTCATGTCTTCCAAATAACAGCGTTTCGGCCGCCCCAGCGACGCGGACAAACGCCATTGAAATAAAGTGGTTCTCTGAGCCCTCTGAGCTCTTTGTGGTGCTATTCCTTGTGCGAGTACCTTCAGATTGAACCACAGAGGACCCAGAGAGCACAGATTGAGACATCATTCTCCATTGAGCCGTTTGTGCTCCGTGGTGGGACCCTCGCCCACTTTCCTGAGGATCAGCCACAGAGAAAGAAAGATCGGGTGATGGGTCCGTTGGGCACCGGCCCGGCAAGCGCCTCGCGGATTTTGCTCTGATTCAACCGCTCACAGCGGACCACCGCCCAGAGCGCGGTAGAGTTGGACGATCGATTGCAGGATGTTTCGGCGGGCCTGGGCCAGGACCAGTTCGGCGCTCAGCGATTCCTGTTCGTTGTAGAGCAGTTCGAGATAGCTGGTCACCCCACCCACGTAGCGGATATCGGCCAGGCGAGCGGCGTCGCGTCGGGCGAGGGTCAGGGCCAGTTGGTCGACCTCGAATTCCCGGGCTTTTTGGTATCCGACCAGGGCATTGGAAACATCCCGGAACGCGCTCTCGACCGTCTTTTGATAGGCGGCCAGGGCCTCCTCGAATCGGGCTTCGGCCAGCCGGTTTTGGGCTCGGATCTTTCCGCCTGTGAAGAGCGGCAGGGAAACAGAGGGGCCGAATTGCCAGACTCGGGCGGGACTGGTGAACAGGTCCGAGAGCGACAAGCTTTGATACCCAAAATTGCCGGTCAACGTGATCTGGGGAAAATAGGCGGCGCGGGCCTGGCCGACGTCGGCGTTAGCGGCAATCAATTGCTGCTCGGCCTGACGTATATCCGGTCGGTTCAAGAGGAGGTCCGACGGCAGGCCGGTCGGGATCTCCAGCGGGGACGTCTGGTCCGCCAGCAGGCGGCCGCGGGGAATCTCTCCGGGGGCGAGACCCAGCAACAACCGGAGGTCATTTTCGGTTTGGGAACGTCGCCGTTCGATGTCGATTTGGGTCGATTTGGCGGCGTGGACCAGAACCTCGGATTGACGGACGTCCTGAAGTGAGGCCACGCCCCCGTTTTCGCGGACCGTGACCAATCGAAGGGAATTGGTGCGGTTGAGGTACGATTGCTGGGCGATTTCCCGTTCGGCATCAAGTTCGATCAGGGAGAAGTAGGTGGCGGCGATTTCGGCCAGCACGGATTGAGTCACCACGGTCCGACCCTCCTCGGAGGCGAGGAGTCGTGCCCGGGCAGCCTCATTGGATCGGCGGATGCGTCCCCAGAGGTCGACCTCATAGGTCGCCATCCCCAAGGCCACCCCGCCGTATTCGAATTCTGGATTAACCCCATTGGGGGGGGCCGAAGGTCCCCGTTGGGAAACCCGGGCGGTCGTCAGATTACCGCCGGCGGCGATGTTGGGGAAATACTCGGACCGGGCAATACCCAGCGAGGCGCGGGCCTGCAATACACGGGCAGAGGCGATCCGGAGGTCGTAATTATTGGTCAGGCCCCGTCCGAGCAGTTGTTGCAGGTTGGTATCCGTCAACAGGGTCGACCAGGTCAGGCTGGTTCCAACCTGGGTGGCGGGAGTATTGGTTGCTCTATCACGGTATTGATCCGGGACTGCCGTTTCAGGCCGACGGTAGTCAGGTCCGACGGCGCAGCCGACCAGAAGGCAGAGTCCGAGGAAGGTGGGAAATGGCTTCATCAGTGTCCTCCTCCAGTCACCGGTGCCAGGGTTGTGGGTTTTTCAGGGGCCGGCTTGGGCGGCACCTTGACCCACCGCTGCGTGAATACAAAGCAGACCGGCACCAGGAAGATGCCACCGATGGTGGTCACGGTCATTCCACAGACCACTGCGGTTCCCATGACCTGTCGGGCGGCGGCTCCTGATCCGGAGGCAATGGCCAGCGGTACGCAACCGAGGATGAAGGCAAAGCTGGTCATCAGGATCGGGCGCAACCGGAGCCGTGCGCCGGCAATGGCTGCATCAATGAGTGAGTCGCCCTCCACGCGCCGCATCTGGGCAAACTCCACAATCAGAATGGCGTTCTTCGCGGCGAGTCCCACCAGCATGATCAACCCGATCTGCCCATAGACATTCAGATCGAAAGAGCGGAGCAGCAGACCAAGGAAGGTGCCCAACGCCACCAGCGGTGTGGCCAGAAGGACGGCGAACGGCAGGGACCAGCTTTCGTACTGGGCCGCCAGCAGCAGGAAGACGAACAGGATCGCCAGTCCAAAAATGACTCCCGCCTGACCTTCAGCCTTTTTTTCCTGCAAGGTGAGGCCGCTCCATTCGTAGCTCATGTCCGAGGGCAGGATTTGCCGTGCCACCTCTTCCATGGCGGCGATGGCCTGGGCGGAGGTGTAACCGGGGGCCGGCGTCCCGGTGATTTCCGCCGTCCGATATAGATTGTATCGGGTGGTGGCGGCGGGGCCCTGGGTCTTGCTCACCTTCACGAGTGTATCGAGGGGGATCATCTTTCCGGCGGTGCTCCGGACAAAGAAGCGTCCGATGTCGTCCGGCTTGTTGGTGAACTCCGGTTCTGCCTGGAGGAAGACCCGGAAGACGCGGCCGAACCGGACGAAATCATTGATGTAAGCGCCTCCCAGATAGGCTTGAAGCGTGTTGAACACATCGGAGACCCGGACACCCAGCATTTGGGCTTTTTGTCGGTCGAGATCGACCTTGACCTGGGGCATGGTGGGTCGGAATCCGGAATAGAGCCGGGTCAATTCGGGGCGCTTGGACGCTTCGGCGATGAATTTCTGTAATTGATCGGCAAGCCGTTCCACCGAGCCGCCACTGCGGTCTTGAAGTTCAAAGGTGAATCCCGCTGCATTGCCGAATCCTGGGAGGGCAGGGGGGCCAAAGACGAGAATGCGGGCCTGGGGGAT
>CAIPFS010000366.1 GCA_903864375.1 uncultured Verrucomicrobiota bacterium | reverse complement strand
GCCGATCCATCAACTGATCGGTTTGTGCCGTGGTTTCATCGTCGAAAAACCAGGCCATGGTGACCGAGCAATCGAGAACAAAAGTGGCCATTACCGACGTCCTTCCTCTTTCCATGACTTGATTTCGGCAGCGGTGGCCCGGCGCAGAATGCGCCCGGCCCGCATCTTGGTGATGGCATCGGAGAGGTCGACCCGGCTGGGACGCTGAGCCGGGACGAGGCGGGCAATGGCGGTGTCATGCCGCGTGATGACAAATTCCTCCCCGCGACTGACACGGTCAATTAGCTCGGAAAGCTTGCTCTTGGCTTCGGCCAGAGGGACAGAAAGGGCATTCATGGTGACTCGAATTAGAACTAGACTGTAACTCGTCTATACTATCGGCGAGTCCGAGGCAATAGGCGCCAACGGGGAGCAGGGGGCGAGTTTCACGGGATGCAGTTCCCCCACCCCCCACTTGGAGGCGAGTGCGGACTTTGCGAGCCCTCTCTACGGGAGCCGAAGAGTGCCTATTTCCTCTGGCCGTTGCGTCACAGCGTTATTATAACAGACTCGACAACAACATGTGATGCATGGATCCGGTGGTCGGGATTGAACCGCCAGATCATACTCATTTCTAGAGGTAGCCCCAGCGTCGGCAGTAAGGCTCGAGCCTGGGCAGGATGGGGGAGAGAAAACGTTCATAGGCCTGCCAGCGGCCCACCGAACTGGAATACACCGGACGCGTGACATCCTGATAGGTGGGTGAATACATCTGTTTTCGGCGGCTGGCCTCGTGGAATTGGTGCTGGGTGTCCACCCAGTTCAGCCCGAGAAATTCCGTCACTCGTCGGCCCTCGGTTTCCACGTTCTGTACGAGGGACTCGTAGCGGGACTCGATGGCATCAATACCGTCCCATTCCCGGGCGATGATCCAGATGTCCATCAGATCCGAGTAGTGACGGGCGAGGCGGTCCAGACTGAGGAAGTTCACATTGGTGCCGTTGAGGGCAAGATTTTGAAAGAAGCAGCTGAGGACCACGTCGCGGGGGTCGCGCAGGGCAATGATGATTTTGAGTTCCGGGAAGAGGCGCAGCCAAATGGGCAGTCGGGAGGTGGGGGAGGGGTTCTTGTCAATCCGAAGGCGGCCCGCAGCCCGTGGTCCCAATTCGGTGTCCAATGCCCCCAGGTACCGACGGCGAAGCAGGTTTAATCGGGAGGGTGAGAAATCCCGGGAGGCATAGAACCCTGGTTGGAGAATATCCTGGAACGCCGTGGGTTCATCCAGAGCCCCGATGTTCGGGTGCGAGTCGAGAATCTGCTCCAGCAGGGTCGTGCCGCTCCGGGGATGGCCGCCGAGAAAGGCCAGGCGGGCGGGTTCGGTCCGGGAGGGAGGGGGAAACTCGTCATTCCAGCGCCGGAGGACGTCTTTGGGAAGGGAGGCGGCAAACTGACGGAAATGATGGGCATCCTCGTCGTAGCGTTGCAGCAGCAGGGCGGTGTCCGTCAGGCCCGCCACAATCTGTTTGGCAGCCAGCAGAGTGGTCATGGCCTCCTCGAAGCGGGCGGTCCGGTCCAGGATTTGAGCCAGTTCGTAGCGTGCGGCGTAGCGGACAAAGGGATGGCGCGGCTCCGTTTTCAACAAATCGCGCAGGCGATTTTCAGCCGACTCCAGCTGACCTTCCCGACGCTCAATCACTGCACGAAAGTAGCGGGCCTGTTCGTCGCCCGGATGTTGGCGCAGGCATTCCTCGATGACCGAGGTGGCCTCGGCAAGCTGATGTCCCTGTTCCAACAGGACGGCCAGGCTGATCCGGGGATTGATCGCCTTGGGGTCCGCCGCAGCTGCGGCTGCGAAGCAATCCCGGGCGCGAACCGGCTGACGCAGCGCCTGATATTGGTGTCCGATGAGGGATAGAAGTTCCGCGTGTCGGGGTGCCAGGCGTTGGGCGCGGGACCAGGCCTGCTCGGCAATGGTATAATCTCTTAATCCGGATGCGGCATTGCCGTACTCAAACCAGAGGAATGCCGCGGACGGTTGTTCGCGGACCAGACGGGCGTAGATCGGCAGTGCCTCGGTGAATTGTCCGCCCAGCAACAAACGGCGGGCTTCGGCATGGAGACGTTGGAAGGCGGCAGGATTCACGGAGGTAAACGAAAAAGGGGCGGGTGCGTTGGTGTCGGGGTATTATGAGATTCAATCCGAAATTGACAGCCTTCCTCAATTAATCGATAGCAGGTGAGCCTTGGTTCAGGTCCAGCGATGGAATCTGCCTTTGGTCTGCTGCAGCTTCACCCCGGCTGCCACAGGAAGTCACGGCCCTTGATGGTTTAAGTTTGTTCACGTTATGAAGACCAATCGCAAGAAACTCCCCTCGCATTCCATTCCCCCGCCGTCTCCTGGCCGGACCTCCGTGTGCACGGTTTCCGCTGCAGCACTGATGCTCGGGGTCAGTCAGGCGGCCACCATCGGCATCAATTTTCCGGTGGATTGGACGGACGGAGGCGCGCCTTCGTACACCGGGATGCAAATCACCGCCACGGCGCTGGGTATCCCCGTGGCCGAGTGGCAAAGCCTGATCCCAACCCCCACGGGTTACAACAAGCAGGGCGCAAACCCAGGTCCCTTCACGTTTGACGAATCGATCACGACCACCTCCAACACCAACGGGCTGCACCCGCTCCCATCGGGATCCCTATCCATTTCCTGGATTGCGTCCGCGGCCAACACCAGCGGCGTCGGGGATTCGAGCAATGGGGGATCTTACGGGGGGAATCATCCCCACATCGGCGATCAGCAGGCCTACTATGGATTTCTTCGGGATGATGTTTTCGTTTATACGTCGCCCACCAGCACCCCGGGGTATTCGGTGACCATCACTGGCCTTAAAAGCGTTTTCACCAACACACCGTTCGTCATTCAATTACTGGCTGCGACCGACACCGCCACCTCGTTCACCAATGCCATCGTCAAGAGCGCGGGAGGAACCCAGGCATTGACCTATCTGGCGAGTCGGAACGGGAATGGAATTCTCGGAGGCCCGAGTTCAGTCAGCACCCCCATCAACGACGATGTGGTGACCATTTCCGGAGCGCCGGCGCTCAAGGATGAGTCCGACCCGGCGAATGTGGTCCATCTGGCCAGCACGATCTCCGCCATTTTGATCACCGACAAACCGGTCATTCAACGGTCCCCCATCAGCCCCGTGGCCCCGCTTTGTTCCGGCACCAACGTGGATCTCTCGGTCACCGCCTTTGGTGTTCCTCCACTGCATTACCAGTGGCGCAAGGACGGCGTGGCGGTGGCATCAGCGACCAATGCCACCTACTCGATTGCCCAGGTCAGTCCGACGACTTCCGGGTACTATGATGTGACCGTTTCCAATGCCTATGGAACCGCGACCAGCGCTCCGGCCGCCGTGACCGGGGACATTTTGGTTGGTTCCATGGACGGAGTGGTCCTTAATTCCAAGCCCCAGGGAGTCCGCCAGGATGGACTGGTTCACGGCGGTGCGGGATGGCAGGCGGTCAGCGGGAGCCGGACCGGCGTTGCAGCTTTTTCAGCTGCAAACCCCGGCTACATCTCCATTCCGGGTGAAACCAACCTCGATAGCGCCCAGGGGACGATCACCTTCTGGTTGAAATCCGCGGGAACGGTGGCGTCACCTGGAAACCAGGGTGCCATCCTTCTGGACCGGGGTGTGGGTGCCTTCGACATCGTTCAGTCGGATGACGGCACGTTATTTGTCCAGCCGCCGGGAGGTGGAGGGAACAAGGCGGGCACCTCCGGCACGGTGAGCACCGGGGATTGGGTCCATGTTGCGGTGGTTTACGATCAGACGGACACCGGCACGGTGGATGTTTATTTGAACGGCCAGTTGGATATCAGCAATCCGAATTCTTCGGGCTGGACGTGGCCCGTGGGGGCGGAGGTCGATCTGGGGCAGTCTCGGGATTCGTACTGGCATCCCTTCGACGGGCTTCTGGACGACGTCCGGATTTACAATCGTGCGCTGACCGCGGCAGAGGTGTCGACGGTGGCCACAACGGCTGGAGTCATTGACGCCTCCGCCCTGCAGGTGTGGCTGGGATTTGATGCCGCGCCTGGAAAGGGACTTCGGTTCGACTGGACGTGTGGCACGCTTCAATCGGCGACCCAGGTGAAGGGACCGTTCACCGATGTCTCGACGGCGTCTTCGCCGTGGGCGGTGATACCGACCGGAGTGACCCAATACTTCCGGACGCGGCAATAGTCCGGTTGGGGTTGCCAGGCGGGCCGGGGTATCCGGCCCGCCTTTTTTGTTCCTCAAGCGAGCCGTCGTCGAAAGGAAAGGGCTGCGGCGGTGATGGTGGTGGCGGCAATGGCCAGCAGAGGAAGGGTGTGCACGGCCACCTGGAGCGCTCCCATGTCTTTGAGGAAGACTCCTTTGACAATCACAATGAAGTGCCGGAGAGGATCTGCCCAGGTGATGAATTGGAGCCACTGTGGCATGTTTTCAATTGGGGCACTGAAGCCGGAAAGCAGGACAGCCGGCATCATGAAACAGAACACGCCGAGAAATGCCTGTTGCTGGGTGGAACAGATGGACGAAATGAACAGACCAAACCCCACCAGCGCCAGCAGGTAGAAAAACATGCTGCCATACAGAAGGAAGGCCGATCCCTGAAACGGAACCCCGTAAACCCAAATTCCGGCAAAGAGGATGATCGTGCCCTGAACCGTTCCGACCAGCATCGCGGGAATCGCCTTTCCGATCATGATCAGCTCGGGTGTCAGCGGAGAGACGAGGAGTTGGTCAAAAGTGCCGTGTTCGCGTTCGCGGGCCAGGGAGAGAGAGGTGACAATCAACGTGCTGGCGGTGGTGATCGTGGCCACGAGGCTCGGCAGCACGAACCAATGATAGGTCAGGTTGGGATTGAACCAGTGCCGGATGGCGATCGGTGCGGGCTTCGGTGCGGACCCAGACGACGAGCGTTCCCGTTGATAACTGTCGAAGATGCGGTTGACGTCGCCGAGGGCGATTTGACCGCTGTTGGAGCGGCGACCGTCGAGGATGACCTGGACGCTGGGATTTCCGCCGGTGGAAAGAAGTCGGGAAAAATCGGGCGGAAAGACCACGGCCAGCAGTGCCTCCTGCCGTTCAATGGCCGCGGTGAGCCCGGCCTGGCCTTCGATTCTCAGGATCCTTGAAAAAGCCTGCGCCTGCGAAAGTCGTTGAATCAATTCGAGCGAGGCGGCACCGCCATCCTGATTGAAGACGGCGAGCACATTGTTTTTGACCTCCAGGGTTGCAGCCGCGGGAAACAGCAGCAGTTGAAGGACGACGGGCATGATCAGCAGGCGGCGTCCACCGGGATCGCCCAGCAACATCTGCAATTCCTTGATCACGAGGGGCAGTATTCGGCGAAACATGGTGGGTCAATCGAGTCGGCGCCGGGTTTTCAGGGCGGTCAATCCGAGAAAAAAGACCGACGCAACAGTGAGTCGCACCAGGTCGAATCCCAGGACCCCCCAGATGTCCCCCGCTTGAAAGAGGGTCTGCATCGAGGTGACAAAATAGCGTGCGGGGATCAGGCGGGTGACCGCCTGAATCCATGGAGGCATGCTCCGAATTTCGTAAATGAATCCGGAGAGCATCATGGCCGGCATGAAGGCGGCGTTCAAGGCAGCCTGGGCCGCATTGAACTGATTCCGGGTCAGGGTGGAAATGAGCAGGCCCATGCCGAGTGTGCTGAAAAGAAACGCCGAACCCATGATCAACAGGGCCGGGATGGAGCCCTGGAAGGGGACGTGAAGGACAAAGACGGCAGCACCGACGCACACCAGAAGGGACGTGATTCCCAGGGCATAGTACGGAAGGATCTTGCAGAGGAGGAACTCGGTCCTCCGCATGGGAGTGGCCAGCAGCGCCTCCATGGTCCCCCGCTCCCATTCACGGGCGACCACGAGGGAGGTCAGCAGGGCCCCGATCACCGTCATGATGATCGTGATGGAACCGGGAATCAGATAGTTTCTGCTTTTCGCCGCCGGGTTGAACCAGAAGCGAGCCTCGATTTGGATGGCCTGTGGAAGCGGCTTTCCTTGATCGGCGACCTGCTGGCGCTGCCAGTTCCGCCAGGCTCCCTCCACATAATTCTCCACAAAACTGGCGGTGTTGGGTTCGGCTCCGTCGGTGATCACCTG
>CAIPFS010000365.1 GCA_903864375.1 uncultured Verrucomicrobiota bacterium | reverse complement strand
TCGCGGTACAGCGCATCGGGCAGCTGAATCAAAATGCCCGCGCCGTCGCCCATCAAGGCATCTGCGCCCACCGCACCCCGGTGGTCCAAGTTTTCAAGAATCTTGAGGGCCTGACCCACGATCGCATGGCTCTTGACCCCCTTGATGTGGGCCACAAAGCCCACGCCGCAGGCGTCATGTTCGTTGGAGGGATCGTATAGCCCCTGCTTCCCCGGCGGATTTGTCCGGTGGGTGGTGCCCTGTCCCATAGGTTCAATACTGGTGCTCATTTGCGTCAGTCAAAACGTCCCGAAGGTGGAGGGCTCTTCAGCCTGACCGGACCCGTGACGGGAAACCATGACGTTACCGTGGTCTCGCCGGTGGGGGTCAAGTAGAAGAGCACGAAAGTACAAGGGAAAGGTGGCGATGACGGTTCACGGGTTCCCTGGCAGGAAACCTTCGGTCGCCAGCCAATGAAGGGCCTCCTGCTGCCATGAATCCCACATGGGACCCTGATAGCCGTTGAGTCCGTGATCTCCCGACGGAAGTTCAAGCAATCTCCCGTGAACGCCGTGCGCGATGAGGGCCTGATAATAAAGCCGGCTATTTTCAACGGAAACGACTTTGTCATCGATGGCATGTGCCAGAAAACCGGGAGGTGTCTGGGGGGTGACCTGCAGTTCGGACGAGAAAAATCGGACTTCCGAAGGCGCGGGATTTGAGCCCAACAGGTTGAGCCGGGATCCGGCATGTCCCTTTTCGCCCAACGAAATCACTGGATAAATGAGGATGGCGAAATCAGGACGGCAACTCTGGCGGGCAATCGCGTTGGTGCCGGTCGAAATCCCGGAGTCAAAATGGGTGGCTGCGGTGGATGCCAGATGTCCTCCGGCTGAAAAGCCGATGATCCCCACGTGGTGCGGATCGATGCCCCAATCCTGGGCGTTGGCACGAACTGTCCGAATCGCTTGTTGAGCGTCCGACAGGGGTATCCTGGACCGTCCGTGAGGGAGACGGTATTCCAGGACAATTCCCGCGATTCCGTGTTGGTTCAGCCAATGGGCGATGCCGCTTCCCTCCGGGCCGGTCACCAGCCCGCCGTATCCCCCTCCGGGACAGATGATCGCCGCAGTTCCGTTGGGATGTTCAGCGGGGTAAAACGAAAGGTGGGCGACATCCGAGGTCGATTCTCCGTGGCCGTCGGGACCTGGTCCGGGCGACAGGGGTAGGCGGGTTCGGGGGAGGATGTCGGCCTGCAGCACCAGCGAAGTCCAGAGGAGGGCAATCCCGGCACGAAGGAGTGGATGGAGCGGATATCGGAGGAGGGCTGCCCCAAACGTTTTCAGAGAAGGCATGCCGACATTTTTGCCGCGTCGGAGGGTTTAATCACGTGCAAACAAGGGACTCCCTGGAAAATCGCCTTCCGTTGCCGGGAGAGAACTCGGGATACCCGAAGGGAGATCTGGCGGGAGGTCGGACGGGAGACTGTACGGGAAGGGGGGGCGGTGAGGGCTAGTGGGCGGGAACCACAAAGGAGGCCCGCTCCTGAGTCAGCGACGGAAGGTCAAACAATCCCGCAGGACCGGAAGATTCATTGGTGCTGGCGAACGAACGGTTAGCCGGACTGGCAGCCAGGCCAGAGGAAGGCCATCGACCGGTTCCCCATGCCGGGATTCGGGCGGAGGGAGTGGGAACCCAGACGACCTGGTCGTCATCCGGTTTGGAGGTGATGACATGGAAGACGCTGACACACACCAACCCAAGCCCGGTCAACGCCACCGCGTTAAACCCGAGCAGACCCGAGGGAGAGGTCACGAAATTCAGGAAGGAACGCCACCAAGGGACCTCTTCCCTGAGTTCCAAAGCCTCAATACGGGCCATCACCCGCAGCGGGAAGCGGTCAAAATAGCCGGGCGGAGGCTGCTCATGGCGTTTAAGCACCAACAGCCGCTGAAGTTCCGGAAATTCGCTGGACTCGTCACTCATGTTTACTTGATTAGGTCGGATAACCAGGCCTGCAACTGTTGCCGGGCGTAGAAAAGGCGGGAGCGTACGGTTCCCGGGTTACAGCCCAGGACTTCGGCAATCTCCACATGCGACATTCCTTGTACGTCGTGCATGGTCACAACCATCCGATGTTCTTCTGACAGCTTGAGCATGGCTTCGTTCAATCTTTTTTGGAGCTCCGAGAGATGACTGTCGCGACGTGGGGTGTGGTGTGAAACCAGCTCCACCAGGGTCGGATCATTTTCGGCATTGGCATCCAGGTCGTTCAGGCTGATGTGAGGAAGGGAATTCCGACGTTGCTTGAGGTGGGTGAGACAATTATTGGTGGCGATGCGGTAAATCCAGGTGACGAAGCTGGCGTCACCGCGAAAGCCGGGAAGGGCCTTCCAGGCTTTGATGAAGGAGTCCTGGGCCAGATCATTGGCATCTTCGTGATTCCCGGTCAGGTGGTAGCAGAGGCCATAGATGCGGGCCTGATGGCGACACACCAGCTCTTCAAACGCGGCTTGGTCCCGCTTGCGCGCCCGTTCGACCAACGGACGGTCATCGACTTCATCCGGTGCGGGCGTCAGGGGAGGTTGGGAGGCCATCGCTAGCGGTCAGCCGCCCAATGCGGCAGTTTGGTGGGCAAGGAATGCGCTCAGGTCCATCAGGGCGTCCCGGGAGGGGCCGGCCGGGATGCATGAAAGCTGGGCATTACCTTCCGCAAGGCACTCCTGGATGACGGCAACGGATCCTGCCAGCGCCCCACAGGCTTCCAGCCGGGATCGGACATCGGAAAATCGAGCCGGGTCCCATCGCTCAAGCCACCCGGTCAGTTCAGCGCTTTCAGCGGGCGTCGCCCGTTCGAGAAAGATGAGCAGGGGCAGGGTCAATTTTCCGGTGGCCAGGTCCGTGCCCAAAGACTTACCCGCCATGCCTTCTGTGCCGAAAAGATCGAGGCAGTCGTCGTAAATCTGATAGGCGATACCCAGCAACCGTCCGTACTGGGAAAGGGCGACCTGTTCTTGCGGCGAACCGTTGGCCAGTCTCGCCCCCATTTCGCAGGCAAGGGCGAAGAGTTCCGCCGTTTTGAGCTCTATCACATGCAGGTATTCGGCGCGGCTGACTTTCCAGCGCTGGCGTCGCAGGGTCTGAAGGATTTCTCCTGAGCAGACCTTGCGGGCGGCCGTGGCGATACGCTGGCTGATGTCGATGGAATCAAACTGAGTGGCCAGGCCCAGGGCGTGGGCGAAAAGGCAATCACCCACCAGAACGGCCACCTCGTTGCCCCATTGGGCGGCGAGGGTGGGGCGTCGTCGCCGGATGGTCGCTTCGTCCATGATATCGTCGTGGACCAGGGTCGCCAGGTGGATCATCTCCACGATGATGGCCATGTTGACATGCTGGTCCCCAAGGGAACCGACGGAACTTCCCGCCAGGCCGACCAGTGCCGGTCGAAGCTGTTTTCCGCGGTTGTCCAAGGCGTACCGAGCGAAGGTCGCCACTTCCGGGTCGAAGGTGTCCGCTTGAGCTGCGAGCCGTTCCGAGACGGTTTGGAGAAAGGGGCGAACGGGAGCAACCACCTCTTCCCAGGCTGTGGGGCC
>CAIPFS010000364.1 GCA_903864375.1 uncultured Verrucomicrobiota bacterium | reverse complement strand
CCCGGATTGAAGGTCAACGGGCAGCTGACCCTGGGAGAAAACCTGGCGGATTTAGGGGGCACCAGCATCGCCTTCGAGGCCCTTCAACGGGCACTCACCCAGGATCCGTCCCGTCGCAAAACCGTAGATGGTTTTTCCCCGGAACAGCGGTTTTTCCTCAGCCTTGCCCAGCTCTGGAGGGTCAACTGGCGCGAAGCAGAATTGCGGCGCCGGCTGGTTGTGGATGTCCATTCTCCCGCCCAATTCCGGGGCATCGGACCTCATGTGAATCAGCCAGAGTTCTTCGAGGCGTTCGGCATTGGCCCTGGCGACGCGTTGTGGCGTCCGCCCGAGGCAAGAGCCAAAATCTGGTAAGGGCCGATCCCGTTCGCTGGTCCATACGCTGGTCCCCCATCGGCACATGCCCGAAGGCCCACCCGCTTCCCCGCCCGTCCAGTGGCTCCATCCTGTTCCGGCGGCAGTCCATCATCCGATCCTGGCGGGGCTGATTCTGGCGATCGTGGCGGATGCCGTCCGTAACGGATTCCATATCGACCTGGGCGACAACTGGACCTGGCTCCCCATGGCCGTCTGGTTTCTTGCGGCCCTCAGCCTGCTGGTGGGGATTGCCCGGCGGTTGCCAATGCAGAATGTGGTCGCGGTGGCCGTTGGCGGGGCACTGATGGGGTTTGCCCTGGACGTCCTCGACGCCCACACCGGCCTACCGTTCGGGAATCGCACCTATGAGGACGGTTCCGGGGTGCGGTGGGGCAACGTGCCGTTGCTCATGATTCCGTTCCGGTTGACCCTCCTTCTGATGGGAAGGGGCGTTGCCCGGTTGGTGCTCAAGCGTCACCGTCGCCTGGAGTATTACGGGATATGGGTTCTGGGTCTGGCGACCCTGCTGGTGGTGGCCGGATTGATGATGATTGAGTCGGTCGCGGCACACTTGCACTGGTGGCGATGGATTGAATTCCAAGGAAGAACCGTTGCGGGAGCCCCGCTGGCCTATTGGATCGGCAGCCCGGTTTCCGTGCTTCTTACGCTGGCCTTCCTCACCCCCTGGCTGCTCAATAAACGTCCCGTACCGCAGCCCGTCGATTTCCATCCACTCTTCATTTGGCTCCTCCTGGGCGGATGGTTGGGCGCGTACCAGTTGGCCCGGGGCGACACATTCGGTGTTGTGGGCAACCTCCTGTTAAACGTGGTGGTCGCTGGAGCGGCGTGGAGGGGGACAAGACCGGAAAGCCCGCGGCACGCCGTTCGCGCGCAGTCCACGAAGGCCGGCGAAGGTCAGGTCCATTGATATGGAAAATCCCGACAACGCAGGGACGGGAAGCAAGGCGGACACCCCGGCCTTGTTGAATCGCGATTCCGCACGGCGGAGCCTGCGGCGGGCGAACACCGCCGTCGCGTTGTTGATTGGGAGCGCACTGGTTCTCGCACTCTCGGCCCTCTGGCAAGGCTATCGCGCGGCAACCCTTCAAGGGACCGCCCTGGCCAGTCTTCATCGGGCGGAAACCGCCGAAAAAACAGCACGGACCGACCTGTGGCGATCCCTCCTGTCGGAAGCCAGAGCCACCCGCCTGGGACAATCCAAGAGTCGACGTGAAGAGGCCCTTGAAATCATTGGACGCGCCACATCCATTGCCCCCACGGCGGAACTCCGCAATGAAGCGATCGCCACCCTGGCCCTGCACGAGGATCGCGTGGACGCCGTGCTGCCGCTCAATGGATCAGAGGTTACCTTTCAATTCGATTCGTCCCTTCAGAAATGCGCCATGGGTCTTACCAATGGTGAAATAGTGCTGTATCGCACCGCGGACGCTGTTGTGCTCCAGCGGTTGCGCTTGAAGGACGGAGGCATTCCGAACAAGCAAGGAGAAGCGGTGACCCTGACCTTTTCACCGGATGGAGACACCATCGCGGCCCGGTACGCGGGAGGTGCGCTGGCTGTTTGGGATCTTGAGTCCGGCAAAACGCGCTTCGTGCGGGACGCCGATCAGGTTCGCGGCCCGTTGAGCAAAGGACTTTTTTCCTCGGACGGAAGGACTCTGCTGGCTCCGGTGTTTTCGCCCGACGGATTCGCGGTACTGGATTCACACACCGGGGCAATCATCGCTCATTTTCCGGAATATGGTTCCTATCACCATGGTGCGGTGCGCCCCAATTCGACGCAATTCGCCGTTTTCTCCGACGGAAAGGTGTCATTGGTGGACTGGTCCAATCACCGGAAGATGGCGGAATATCCGTTTCCAGACGGCGCACGCGTCCTGAAGTGGAGTTCCGATGGCGTTCAACTCGCCATCGCCGGGGACTCGGTCCAGATTGATGTTTGGGACGTAAACCGCGGTACAAAAATCGAACTGTCCGGCCCCAAGGAATCCGTGTTCCTGCTCCAATTCGATCCGACGGGGCGCAAGATGGCGGGTGTGGCAAACGGCAACACGACGTACTACTGGGATCTTCCAGACCGCCAGCCCATTGCTGTTTTTGAGCGGCGGGTTCTCCTTCGCTGGGGCGAATCGGGAATAACGGGATGGCTCCTGACCCGGAAGCAAATGGAGGTTCGTCGGTCCGTTCGCAATGAAATCTATACGCGACTCGCCGGGGTCCCAACCCAGGCCGACGGGTACACCATGGACGTCAGCCCCAACGGCCGTTCAGCGATTTCAAAGTCGAATCCGGACGGATTGCTGGTTTGGAATCTGGAGGAGCCCACACCACCGGAATCCGTCTTTCTCACCCACGTCCAGTCCTTCTGCTTCGATCCGTTGGAACCAAAACTCTATCTCACACGCAACCGTCACCTCGAGATTCTCGACGTCCTCCAGGAGCCCAACTCGCTTCACCCGAAAGTCGTTCTGGGTCCACCCACGGTGATTTCCAATGTGGCGACCCGGGAGATCGATTTGGTGACAACGTCCATCGATGGTCGGACCCGAGCCTATGTCAACCTTCCTGCCGGGGCGATCTGGGTCGATCCGCCCGGACCTCCAGCCGGGCTGGTTGAAATCCAAGGAATACACCACAGCAGCGTTGATCCGAGATCGGGCAGTTCCAGCGGCACAGGCACCGTTGCGCTGAGCCCGGACGGACGCTGGCTCGTTGCGGGATCCGGAGACAGGGGAACCTCCCTGTTCGATGCGAAAACCGGTGCCTTCGTCCGACTGTTGAGCCCATCGCAATCGGGTGTCCAGTTCAGTCCGGACGGCCGGTGGTTGGTCGTCACCACGGTTGCCGGTTGCCAGGTCTACCACACGCAGAGCTGGGAATTGAAGTGGTCGAAGTCGGCGGATTCTCAAAGTCCCAACTACTCGGGGGTCGCCGCATTTTCGCCGGACGGCGAATGGCTCGCCGTCGCGCTGTCCTCCAGCCGGGCTCATCTGGTGGCCGCCGAGACCGGACGCGAAGTTGGAATCCTGGAAGCTCCATCCCCGTCTCCGCTCCGGGTGGCTCGATGGTAACGGGATGGGCGGCGACTCGTCTTCGCAACCCGGGAAAACACGCTCGACATCTGGAATCCATCGGCCCTTGGCAGGGAACTCACAAGACTTGGACTGGATCGGGAAGCCCCTCCCGGACTTTTTGCGGTCAGTGACTTCCATCTGGAGGCACCCTCCAGCACCTCCAGCAAGTGGATTGGGTTGATTCTTTCGTTTTCAACCGCCGTCGTCGGTTTCGTCTCATTGGCATTCCTGAAACACCATCGAAGGTTGATCGGGGATTACGCGGGAGCCGAGGCCCTGGCCCTGCATCGCGACGAAGAGTTGCAACTGGAGCGCGAGCTGGGTGAATTGAAAGGCCGGTTTGTGTCCATGGTATCGCATGAATTCCGCACACCGCTCGGCGTCATCCTCACCTCCTCCGACCTGCTCGGTGGCTATTGGGAGCGTCTCTCCGTTGAACGTCGCACCGGATTGATTGACGACATCCGTGCTTCCACACGACGGATGGCGGAGATGATGGACGAGGTGTTATTCCTCAGTCGCGTCGAGTCCGGAAAACTTTCCTACCGCCCCGCGAGTCTCCACCTCCGAGGTTTCTTCGAGCCCATCATCGACGAAATTCTTTCCTCAACCGATCATCGCTGTCTGATTCGGTTCGAAGCCCCGGATCAGGCCACCTCGGCTGATCAATTGCTGCTGCGTCATATCGTCACCAATCTTCTGAGCAATGCGGTGAAGTACTCGCCCGCCGGCAGCAGCGTGGATTTTGTCATCACTCTCGGCGATGACGGGTTGCATTTGGAAATTGCCGATCGAGGAATCGGCATTCCTGATTCCGACGTCCGTCGTCTGTTCGAACCCTTCCATCGAGGTGCCAATGTCGGAGATATTCCTGGAACAGGATTGGGGCTGACCATTGTGAAACGGTGCGTGGACTTGCACGGCGGAACAATCGAATGGCGCAGCCGCGAGAGTGGAGGCACCTCTTTTACGGTGCGGTTGCCAGTCTGGTCTGGGGAGTAGGCGGGCTCTTTTCCACCGCGACGGACCGGGCTCCTCTCATCATGGCTTCGGACGTCCACTCCCAAGCCGCGTCCCAGGCGGAAATCGCCTCTTCCGGAAAGCCGGGTCCCAATGTTTGAGAAAACGTCAGGAGCAACGCACACCCGGCGATCTCATAGTGAGCGTCACAGACACCGTACCCTGCGTGCCTGGCACCGAGTTCTTCCAGCATCGGGGTCAATCGCTCAGGTTGGCCCAAGGCATCCACAATGATTTCAAGTTCTTCCATCAGCTTCTTTGACTGCCCAAGTATATCTGTCCCGAACAGTGACCGAAGCGAGGGATCGAGAGTGAAAAGATTTCGATAGAATGCGAGCGCCGCCACGTCAGGCGCAGCCTCCACCTTGGCAAACGTGTGACGAATCCAGGCAATCTGATGCGAATTCATTAAAAGGGCATGCGGACCGATCTCATCCATGAGACGCGGCGCCGGGAGGACAAAAAATACAACTTTGGTCGTATTTCCAACGTCCTGGGTTGCCGCCCACTTGCGTGACTGGCATTTTCAAACCGTGAGGAGGATTCTCGTCATCGAAGATCAGGCGCAAATGCGCCGGAATCTGGTCTCGCTGCTCGAATTGGAGGGATACCAAACCTTCAGTGCCGAGAATGGAAGAATCGGTATCGAGATCGCGAAAAGGGAGAAGCCCGATCTCATTCTCTGTGATGTCATGATGCCCGAAGCGGATGGCTGGACCGTGCTTCGGAGTGTCCGGGAGGATGCTTCGATCGCGACCACCCCCTTTATCTTTCTGACGGCTCTTGGGGAGAAAATCGACATCCGTACCGGCATGGATTCGGGTGCGGACGACTATCTGACCAAACCGGCAGGCCGGCAGGAATTATTTTCCGCCGTTTCAGCGCGTCTTGAACGAGCGAAGGTCCATGCCGCCCAGGCACAAGTCCCCACGCGCAGCTTCCATCCGGATTTCTCTTCCCCGGCTCCATTGGAGTCCATGGGCCTCACCGCACGTGAGGCGGAAGTGCTCCTTTGGGTCGCTCAGGGGAAAAGCAATGCGGACATCTCCATCATTCTCGGCATGGCGGAAGCAACGGTGAAACGGCACCTCTCCAACTTGTTCGAAAAGCTCGGCATCGAGAGCCGCAATGCCGCCACATTGCTCGCGTTGGAAGTCCTCGGCGGGCCGCCCTCCCTGCAATAGGGCTGGTGGAATTTCAACCCGGCTCCCTTCGCCCAGTTCACGCCCCATTCGTGGATAACACCTCCAGTGCACGCAGGGTTGCATTGTGGCGACCATCCACTTGAAGTTTATCGTAGATGTGTTCCAGGTGTGATTTGGCGGTGGATGGCAGCACGCCCAGGATAACTCCAATCTCGGCGTTCGTTTTTCCCTGCGCGGTCCAAAACAATACCTCCGCCTCGCGAGGGGTGAGGCCGAGGGATTCCAGCGGCTTGGGGGATTTGTATTCCACGCGGAATTCCACCCGCTGCCGCTCGGCTCGATCCAACCGAGCCTTCACGGCAGCGAGCAATTCTTCTCGAGGCACAGGTTTCACGAGATAATCATCCGCACCCGAATCCATGCCGGCGCGCACGTCAGACCGTTCACCCCTGGCCGTGAGAAACACGAACGGAATGCGCGCGGTGCGCGGATCATCCTGCAACGCAGCCAGCACGCCGTGTCCATCGAGCTTGGGCATCATCACGTCGCACAAAATCAAATCAGGCAGTTCACTGCGAGCCAGGGCCACACCCTCCATGCCATTCGCAGCGGCCAGCGCGTGGTAATTTTCAAGCTCAAGTAAATCCACAAGATTCGCACGGAGAGCCCGGACATCTTCAATGATGAGTATCTTTTTCTTCATAGATTCATCGGGCCTGAATTCATTCTGTTCACAAGACCGTTCCCTTCGTCGCATGCACGGACCAACGCACCCTGACCATGAGGCCTCTGGCTTCGCGGTTCTCGACCTTCACCGGTTCGCGCAAAATTTCCCGTTGACGCGGCGAAGGCTTAAACCCGAGGTGGGGAAGAAAGGCTACTCGAGGCGACGCGGCTGGCGCAATAGACATGCCGCCGTGCAATCATCTCCACTGCAGACCGGGAGCTTTTCGATTCGATGGCCGCCGGAGGCTCTCCGCCGATCGGCGGATTGGCGGATTTCGCCGTCATGAGAGAGTCAAACCATCATTCATGAAAAAGTTCGAGCCGTTGCCATTCGAAAAACCTGCCGGGCTCCGCTCCTGCCCTGCCGGACGCGGCCTGGTCCCGGTTCACGCCGGAAATACCCGCTTGTCTCCAGCACGGCTCCCGGGTTCCGCAGGACGACGCCGGACGGGTCGTTCCCGGGGGGAACGTTCGAAACCCGGTGTCGCGTCGGCGAGCCCGCTCTGCATTTGGCTATTGTCCCCTGTTCCATTTTCAAATATGAGAATGGCAGACCAATCGCTTGACCGTGGAGGCGACCGCCCTGCCGTTGCGGGGTGAACCGTCGCTGTGGAGACCATTTTTTATTTCAGTGCCCATTCCCGTTCCGCGTGCACACCCCTTTTTTCAGTAAAGTGACTTCACCTGTCCCCGATTGTTTCTGACCTGCGCCTTTATTTCCGGACACCGGCCTCTGGCCCTCTGCTTATGACCTTGCTCTCAACTATCGCACGACCCCGCCACTGGCTCGGTTTCCTGTGGCTTCTCCTGGCACCCCTGACGGCCCATCGACTCCACGCGGATGTCAGTGCCAGCATCTCCACGTTGGCTGTCACCAACTACACCGGCTATGTCATCGCCTCGGATGCCAACGTGGGGTCGGGTGCCTACAACCGGGACCATCTGGCCGTTCTGGCCCAGATTTACTACAACCACCCGCTGTTTGGAGATGAGAAGACCAACTCCTACGACTACGCCCTCCACTTCACGCTGGAAGACCAGAATGGCAATATCCAGCCGCTGCTGAACGCGGGAAAGACCAACACCGAGGTCGTTGTCTCCCAGACCATCTCCCGTCCGACATTCATCTTCATCAATTTCCCCGTGGATACGGCCGTCAGTCTGTATCCCGCGGTGCCCCTCGATCCGTCCAAACAATATCATGTCGGCCTCCATCTCTGGCGTCGAGCCACCGGTACGGTGACCCGACCTGTCAACACCGGGATCAGTCTGAATGGCGCCGACCAGCGTTACATTCCGTTCACCAACACCAACGCCTTTGATCTTCCGCTGAACGTTTTCGCAGAATTGACGTCCGCGTCGCCCAACCAGACGTATTTGATCAACGGCAGTCCGAGTGAGGGCAATTTCTCGGTGAACGTTGCCAGCCACTTCCTGCGTTACGATGGGTGGGTCTTCCCGGTTTCCTCCTCTGCGGTCACCATCCGATACCATCTTGAGCTGAGAGATGCCGCCACGGAGCAACTCGTGCCCCTCGCGAACGACACGGTCGAATTGGTCAAATCCCTTCAAAATGTTATTCCTCCGGGCGGATCTTCGACCGTTCCCCGACCATCGGAGCTTTCGACCCTCGACACCCTGTCCTTCGCACCGGCACCGGGAACCCAGCTGGATGCCGTCCACAAAACCTACCACCTCCGCGTCAGCATCGGACATATCGATGTCACCGGCGGTCCAGAGATTCCGTACAATCAACTGGATACCCCGGCCGTTCGGTACCTTCAGTTTGACGGCACTCTGCATTTCGGTGATGTCGCCACCACCTTCACGCACGTGGCCGGTGCCCCTCCCGTCCTGACGCTGGCTCCCGACGGCATCCGGACCACCCTCTCGGTCGATGGTCAGAAAGGGTTTGTGTCCGGTGAACCAGACCACACCTACGGGGATGGAACGGCGTTGGACGTCTGGTTGCGTTCGAACGGGGATGCCGATCTGGCCACCGGAGGCGTTGCCCTCACGGCCCCGAATCCCGATGTTGACGTGGCCTCCAACATCAAGTTCGCCCGCGGCCCGGTCGTTCTTTACACCAATGGAGCGGCGTCCCAACTGTATGTCGTCATTCCCACCGGCGCGGGCTATTCGTTCAATCGAACCAATCATATCGTCTCGGACCTCGCCATTTTCCAGAGCTTTTACAAACTGAACCAGGGTCTCCAACCCGCCACCAACCCGGTGGTCACCGGCTTCGGAACGGCCTACCTGGCCGAGGAATCCAAACCGTTGTGGTATGAGTTTGTCCAATTGACCTGGCTGGTCTCCAAGGGCGAGTTGGATTTTGGTACCACCGGTCAGGCGCACTATGTCCGCGAGGATGAGTATGCCGCCCTGGAAGCCTTCCCCGCCTTCGCCGATCGAAAGGACAATTCGCGGTACTATGAGTTCGTTGAGAAGGTCAGTGATACCGTCCAGGTAAAGGCCGATTCCGATGGAAAGGCCCTCGTGACCGCGAAACTGCAGTTTGGTCCCGGCCAGTTCCATCCGCATTTTCCCGCCGGCCCCACTTTGCAGTGGAAAGATTTCGGCCTTCAATCAATTGAGGATGATTTGATCAACCCACTTTTCGGGGGGCTGAACGCGGCTCAACCCATCGATCAGGCCTATGCCCGGGATTGCACGGACGTGGGTTGCGGAGGAACCAACGGTCCGGCGACCCTCACCGGCAAACCGACCAAATCCTCGTATTTCTTCACCCGGGACGGTGGTCTGCAGGCCGCGGTGGACCTTCTCACACCGTCCCCCCTCACTTGGGGATGGATTTCGGCCCTCGGGGATTACGCTCAGAAAACCACCGCGTTCAATGCCGGCAGCTTTCACATGCCGGGATCGTTCCTCCGGGGCGACCAGTCCAGCCAGGCAAAGGAACAACTGCCCACCGTTCTTTTGTACACCGGCGTGTCCCCCAACAACCTCACCCAGGTGGAACGGTACGGAACTCCCGCCTACCAGATCGGAGCCGGGGACTATGCCGGTTTGAACCTGCGGGTCGGCACCAATGTCATGAAAGGTTCCAGCATCATCGCCGGCAAACCGACCGGGGCGTATCCTCTGGACAACTTTTCAAAATATTATATCCGCGCCTCGGGGGTCAGCGGCATCCACGAGGCGACCTTTGGACAATTCCCCAAGAATCTCGAACTGTACGGGTATAAATTCACCTTCAGCAACTACAGCCTGAGCTACCTGGACAATCAAAACTGGGATTCCGCCACAGTGGGGTCGCTGTATGTCCCGGGTCCGTCCGACTTCACCCAGGACTTCGACAAGATGAAGTTCTCCTGCCTCGGCGCCCCCGGTGCCGCCAAGGTCCCAGCCTCCGAGGTCGGAAAGACCAAAACCCTCACCTACTGGGGTGCGGATTTTATTCCTATGGTCATAGCCTT
>CAIPFS010000363.1 GCA_903864375.1 uncultured Verrucomicrobiota bacterium | reverse complement strand
GTCCCTCCTCATCAGTCGTCTCATTTGAAAACCTCATTATTCTGACTTTTGACGGCGCCGATCTTCAGTACGTGGTCGCTCTCGATAAAAAGACCGGGGAGACGGTTTGGAATACCAAGCGTTCGGTGGCCTGGAATGATGAGAATGTGCCGGGCCCGATGGCCCGGGATGGGGACCTGCGCAAGGCCCACAGCACCCCGTTGGTGGTGACCGTTGATGGAAAACCGTTGTTGCTGAGCACGGGTGCCAAGGCCGCCTACGGCTACAACCCCCGGACGGGTCAGGAGCTCTGGACAATCCGGTATCCTGATTTCTCGACCGCGCCCCGCCCTGTTTTCGAAAAGGGACTGGCCTATTTTGTCACCGGAATGAGCAAGGCGGAGCTGCTGGCCGTCAAGACGGATGGCCAGGGGGACATCACCGACACTGGCGTTGTCTGGAGGTCCAAGACCCATACCGGTCGATATGCCTCCCCCATCATCGTCGATGGACTTCTTTACACCGCAGCCGACGAGGCTTTCCTGACCTGTCTGGAGGCGGATACCGGCAAGGTGGTGTGGTCCGAGCGAATTGGGGGCAAATTTGCCGCGTCCCCCATCTTTGCCGATGGGCGAATCTATTGGTTCGACCGGTCCGGCCTCACAACCGTGATCCAGCCCGGTCGCGAATTGAAGATTGTTACGACCAACAAGCTGGATGACGAGTTCATGGCCTCCCCAGCGGTCTCGGGAAAGGCCCTGTATCTGCGAACCATGACCCACCTCTACCGGGTGGAGGAATAGGCTTCGCGGGACCACGGACGCCGACGAACCTCCCGACGACGCCGGCGTCAGAAAATACGGCCAGGTGCCGGGCGAATCCGACGGACCTTCGCTTAGATATCCCGAACGAAAAAGAGGGTCAGTTTGAGCTCGGGTACGACAATGGACAGCCGTCCGACGTCAGAGACCGAGGCTTCGCGAACGTCCGATTGCGAGTCTTTCTTCGAGCTCAGAAGATACTTGTCAGCGGCCCGGGTCCAAGTGCCCTCCCCGGAAAAGGTGGTCAGATTGCCGTTGTTGCCTCCGAAAAGCTTCTGGGCCATCACGACGGGGTTGTTGGCCGCTGCAGCGGCCTGAACCGCCGCCGGGTTCGGTTGGGCCGCGGCGGGTTGGCGCAGTCCGTAACGGGCGATGGTGGCCGCACTGAGGCCCTGAGCTGCCACCGGAGCAGCGGCGGCCGCTGGAGGCGGTGTCGCGGGAATTTGCGGTGTCGGAATCGTGAGGACAAACCGGCCGCTCGGGTAGGCAGAAAGCTTCGCCCCCTTCAGGAAGGAATTAACCACAAAGCGGAGCGCTTTAAGTTCTGCCGGCTGCAAATTGGTGCGGCGCCGACGGGCATCCGTGATGATGGCACCCGTATCGGCACGCCACCGACCCAAAATCTTTTCGTCGTCGTACAGTGCCGATTTGCCAGTCTCAAGATAGGTGCGGAAGTCCTTGAGGTCCGTCTTCAGGATTTCGGCGCGGAGGTCGGAATTACCGAGGATGGACTGCGTTTTGGGATTGGTGTAAACCGCCGTAAAACCAGCCCGATCCTGAAGAAGCTTCTGGTAGTCGGAGTCGGAGGCCAAATCGACAAATTCCTGCCGCTCGGACAATGCCAGAAATGCGGGGTAATTCTGAAGGCGGGCGTAAATCAGCGGGTTGGCATGAATCAACCCCAGGAGATCATCCACCGAGTAATCGGCAACGGGAGTTTTGTCGAGGGCGGCAAAGGTGCGGTCCCACCCGGTCTGAGTCATGTCCGTGCGAACTTGATTCAGCAAGCCGATCGGCGACGGTTCGCCGGTCTCAGCGGAAACCTGAGTGGTCAGGTAGCCCACCGAATAAATCGGGCGTCCGGCGGTCAGGAAGATGATGGCCCCGGCAAGCAGGCCAACGAAAAGACCGAGGGCCTGATTCATCCGATCAAAGGCGTTCCGGGTGGCGTCGTCCTCCCGATATTTGAAATGGAGTTCGACCGGCTTGTGTGCGGCGAAGCCCGCACCGAAAAAAATCAGCCAGACGATGGTGAAGCCAATGATTGGCGGGAGCGCGTCCTGCCAGAGAAGATTGGCCACTCCGATGGAGGCCATATAGGGATGGAGCAGCCCTCCCAGCACCCCGGCGAGCGCCAACCCAAGAATCACCCCGACAAGGGAAACCAGGGAACGAATCGCCCCAGTTGAGTACCCAAGAGCCGCAAAGCCGCCAACCAGCACGATGGCGATCAACCAAATGTACATGCGGATAACTTACGGAGGAGACCGCAAAAAGCACGTTGAAAATCCATCCGCTGCAAAATGGGCGGTTGAACGGGAAGCCGTCCCCCTGCCTTGACCTCCACCCGGTGGCTCCGTAACGTCGGCCCACATGAATCGCTGTTTGGTTCGCGGTGTTGTTGCCGCGGCGTGCCTGCTCGCGTTGACCGAGCGATGCCCGGCTCCCATTATTTATCGTCCCGGGGAGGGATGGACCTACGAGTCAGTGGGAGGCGACAACGGCAAGTGGATGCGCAAACGGGCCAAGGACCAGCTTCAGGTTGCCCAGGAGGCCTTCGACCATCAGGATTATAGCGTGGCTCGAAAGGCTGCTTCGAGAGTCGTCAAGACATGGCCCCTGTCGGACTATGCCGGAAACGCCCAGTATTTGCTGGGCCGGGTCTACGAGGCTCGAAAAATGGATGAACGGGCTTTTAAGGAATACCAAAAGGCGCTCACCAAATACCCGAAGGTGGCCAATTACGACGAGATCATCCAGCGGCAGTTCGGAATTGCGGGGCGTTTCCTGGAGGGACAGTGGTTCAAACTGTGGGGCTATATCCCCTTCTTCCCCAGCATGGACAAGACCGCCACCCTGCTCGAACAGATCGTCAAAAACGGCCCCTACAGCGAGATTGGTCCCAAAGCCCAGATGAACATTGGTGCCGCCCGGGAAAAGCAGGACAATTATCCGCTCGCGGTCAAAGCCTATCAAAAGGCCGCAGACCGGTACTATGACCGTCCCGCAGTCGCCTCGGATGCCCTCTACAAAACCGGCATGGCCTGGGATAAACAGGCCAAGAAGGCCGAGTACGACCAGTCGATTGCACGGTCTTCAATTGAGTCCTTCCAGGATTTGGCGGTCCTCTATCCCACCGATCCCCGTCTTCCTGAAACGGTGAAGATCATCAGTTCCCTGCGGACCGAACAGGCACGGGGTGCTTTTGAAACGGCCCGCTATTATGAGCATCACCGGCAATACCTGGGCGCTTTGGTCTATTACAGCGAGGTTCTGAACAAGGACCGGACCTCCGTTTACGCCACCGAGGCCAAGGAACGCATCGACAAGCTGAAACCCAAGGCCGACAAACAACGGGTCGCCCTTCAGAAATTCGAGGAAAAGGTTCGGGAAAGAACCAAGTCGGCTGCAACGAATCTGCCGCCAGTCCGCGTGCCCAAACCATGAAATCCCGTTCGGTGCGCCTTCACCCATTCTTTCAGGTTGCCCTGAGCCTGGTGATGGTCGTGGTCTGGGGGGCCGGGTGTGCCGGATACCAACTGGGCCCGACGAATGGAACCGCGGCCGGCAGTCGTTCGGTGGAGGTAGCTCTTTTTCGAAACGAAACCAACGAACCCCGTTTGAGTGAACCGGTGGCGCAATCGCTCCGGCACCGCTTCCAGCAGGAGGGAACCTATCGACTGGCGACGGATGGGTCCGGAGATGTGCAGGTCACCGGGACCCTGAAACGTTACGAACGCGATCCCATCAGCTTTCAACCCAACGACCTGATCACCACCCGCGATTATGACGTGCGTCTGGTTGTTCAGGTTCGGGCGGTGGAACGGAGCACCGGCAAGGTCCTCCTCGATAAGGAAGTGATTGCCCGCACGGTCATTCAAAGCAATGCCGACCTCGGAAGCGCCGAGCGTCAGGCGGCTCCCCTGCTCGCCGATGACCTTGCAAGGAAAGCATCGGCCCTTTTGATTGACGGGACCTGGTAACCCTTCGATTTGCATGAACCGTTCAAAGTCCTGCCTCGCTGGATGGATGTTGCTTTTTTCGCTGGGACTGAGCGTTCGAGCCGACTGGCCGCAGTGGCGTGGACCGGCCCGGGATGGGCGCACCCCGGAGACGTTTCCGTCCTCGCTGATCCCCGCAGCGGCACCCCAATGGCACCTGACCGTTGCCCATGGGTATGCCTCTCCTTCCGTCTCGAACGGACGACTCTATCTTCTGGATGATGCGGGTGGAATGGAGACCCTCCATTGTCTGGAGGTTGCCACGGGCAGGGAGTTGTGGCGGGAAACCATCGGGGAGAGCTACACCGACGAGTTCGAGCCAGGACCTCGATGCACGCCGCTGGTGGACTCCGATTTGGTCTTTGTTCAAACCTGCCGGGGCGAGTTTCAATGCCGGTCCGTTGCGGATGGAAAACGCCTCTGGCGCTTTCATTTCAGCGACTACGGCGCGGAGTGGGTGGCGGACAAGGGAGCCAACGTCGGAGCGGCCAGCCGCCGGGGAAATGCCGGTTCACCGTTGGTGAATGGCGATACCATTTACATCCAGATTGGAAGTGTCAACGGGGCCTCGATCGGGGCGTTCGAAAAGCGGACCGGCAAGCTCAAGTGGAAATCTCAAAATGACCTGACGGCCTATTCCTCCCTGGTCAGCGGACGGCTGGGAGGGGTGGACCAACTGGTCGGCGCTACGGTGGAAGGGTTGCTGGCGCTGCGGCCGTCGGATGGTCAACTGCTGTGGAGGGTCCCGTTTCGCACCGGTGCCAACCGCAATGCACTGACCCCGATACTGGCCAACGATACCGTCTATTTCTCGAGTCATACCACCGGGCTGCGGGCCACGCACGTCAAGCCGAATGGTTCCGGTGTCACCGTTGAGGAGCAATGGTTCAATCCGCAGATTAAAATCAATCTGGCGACACCGGTCCTGGTTGGCGGATACCTCTATGGTCAGGGACCCGCCCGGAATTTCATTTGCGTTGATGCCTCCACCGGCCAGCAAAAATGGAGTCAGGCCGGTTTCGGCGAGGTCACCTCCACCCTGACCGATGGGCATCGCCTCCTGCTGCTCTCCGATCGTGGCGAAGCAATTCTCACCGAGGCCAATCCGGAAGCATGGAAGGAATTGGGGCGATTCCAAGCCTGCGGTAAAACCTTCGTTCATCCGGCCTACTCCGACGGCGTTCTTTATGTGCGCGACAGTCGGGAATTGGTGGCGTGGCGGCTGGGGACACCCCTTCCCTAAAGTCGCGGGCACAACGGGTTTTAACTCCCTCCCGATTTTCCACACCAAAGGAATCCACCGGTCATGAAGCCCATTCTTTTCCAAATGGGGAGCTACTCGCTCCACACCTTCGGGTTGATGGTGGGTCTGGGCTTTCTCCTTGGATTGTGGGCCGCCTCACGCAATGCCCTTCGGGCCGGCCTCGATCCGCAGTTGACCTATGATCTTTCCCCGTGGCTCATCCTGGGCGGGTTGGTGGGAGCCCGCGCCCTGTATGTCTTTAGTTATTGGGATCGAGACTTCGCCGGCCAGCCTTGGACGGATATTTTCGCCATCTGGCAGGGCGGATTGGTGTTTTACGGTGGGCTGATCGGCGGAACCGCCGCAGGCGTCTTTCGGGTCACCCAATTGCGGCTCCCCCTTTGGCGCGTCGCGGATGTCCTCGCGCCAGGGGTTGCCTTGGGCCATGTCTTTGGCAGGTTGGGCTGTCTCCTCAACGGATGTTGCCACGGGCGCCCCACCCTTCTTCCCTGGGGAATCACCTACCCCCACGGGCATGTCACCTTTCCGACCACGGCAGCCTCGGCCATTGCCGTGCATCCGACCCCCATCTACGAATCGCTCCTGAATCTGGCATTCTTTGCCCTGCTGATGGTCATCCATCGGCGCCGACGGTTCGATGGACAGGTCTTCGGCATCTATCTGATCGGCTACGCGTTGATTCGCAGCTTCTGCGAGCTCTTTCGTGGGGATTACAGCGTGGTTTCTGATCCGCTCCACGGAACGCTGACCCCCGGTCAATGGACCAGTTTATTGACTGGAGTCCTGGGCATCGCCTTGCTGGTCTGGCGGAAATCAGTTTCAGACGGTCGGGTGACCTCGAACACCTAGGTCGTCCGCCGGCTGGGTTTCCCGCCTGGAGAGGGATTCGCAACGGAAGAGATGTCCCACCGGGTTCGCGGAAGTCCTGGACCTATCCGGAACCTTCTAAAGCCTCCCATTGTCGATCAGCCGGACTTTGCCCAGAAAAACGGCAAGGGCCATGTGGGTTCCCGAGGTCACCCGCTCCACTGGACGGAGGGAAACCCCGTCGAAAAACGCCGCATAATCCAGACGCCCCCTGGACTCGGTTTCAACCAACCTTCGAACCTCTCCGGACAGGATGGTCGCGGGGACTTCGCCGGCTTCCTTGACCCGTCGTCGGCACCACAGAATGGACCGCCACAAGACCGTCGCCTCGGGGCGTTCGGTGGGGCTGAGATAAACATTTCGTGAGCTCATGGCGAGTCCATCCGACTCCCGATGGGTTGGGGCCACGATGACCTTGACCGGAAAATTGAGGTTGATGCTCATGCGCCGGATGACGGCAGCCTGTTGCCAATCCTTGGCACCAAAAACGGCAACATCGGGAAGAACACAATTGAAAAGCTTGGCCACAATCGTCGTGACACCGCGGAAATGGGTGGGACGGGAAACGCCCTCCAATCCCTGGGACACCAGTTCCTCGGCCACGTAGGTGGAATAATCGCCCGATTCACGTCCCGGATACATGACGGCATCCGTCGGAAAAAAGACGGCGTCGACCTGGGCATCACGGCAGAGCTGGAGGTCGCGCGGCAGATCCCGCGGGTAGGTGGACAAATCTTCATGCGGGGCAAACTGGGTGGGATTGACATAAATACTGACCACTACCCTGCCCTTCGGCCCGACCCGCTTGCGCGCCGCCTCAACGAGAGAGAGATGACCGGCATGGAGATAACCCATGGTCGGCACAAATCCGATCCTGGAATCTTCCCGCTGCCATTGCCGCGCCGCCCGCTGCATGGCCTGAGGTGTTCGATAAATCCGCATGGCCGGATGGTTCACCGAATGAAGTGAACCCGCCAAGACTGAACCGAGGGCCGGCATCCACGAGCGGAAATAACAAGAACTGACTGGCGTTCAGCGGGATGCGGGCAATCAGGACAAAGGGTCCTGGTGGTTTGGAAGATGACATCCCTGGAACGGTTATTGGGCAGGGTTCGTCCCATCGGCAGCTCCTTTTCCTGCTTGAACGGTGGCTTGCCATTCGCGGGATCACCGGTAAAGTGCCCATCGAAATGGATTCGGAACTCATCCAATACCTTCCGGTATTGATGCTCCTCCTGGTGGCCGTGGGCTTCGCTGGGGGCACTTTGGTTTTCTCCGTCATTGCCGGTCAGGTCGGTCGCAGGACCCGGACCAAGGATATTGCCTATGAATGCGGCATGCTGCCTCAGGGCGATGGTTCTCCCCGTCTGTCGGTCAAGTTCTACCTTGTGGCCCTGCTCTTTGTGCTGTTCGACATCGAAGTGGTGTTCATGTACCCGTGGGCCATCGTCTACCGGGACCTCCTTCGTGAAAATGCAGCATTGATTCTGGGTGGTATGGTGAGCTTCATGGGCACCCTGTTCGCGGGGTACCTGTATGCCCTCAAAAAAGGGGCGTTTGACTGGACCAAGTAATTCCGGGGCTGTCCTTTCCGGGGTGGACTCTCCCTTTCTGAGGACTCCCGGGGCATCTCATGCCCTCTGAAACACGCCGTTTTGATTTTGTTGTCCTTGGCTCCGGCATCGCCGGTCTGACCTTTGCCCTCAATGTGGCCCCTCACGGACGGGTGGCCATCCTCACCAAGAAAAACCGGGCCGACTCCAATACCAATTGGGCTCAAGGAGGCATCGCCAGTGTCACCTCCCGGGAGGACAGTGTTGAACTCCACGTCCGCGACACGCTGGAGGCGGGTGCTGGTCTCTGCAATGAAACGGCCGTCCGGACCATTCTTTCCGAGGGTCCGGAGCGCATCGCCGAATTGATTGCCCTGGGAACCCAGTTCACGGAACGCGATATTCCCAATTCCCCCGGTAGCCGGGAGCTGGACCTGACCAAAGAGGGTGGACATTCCAAGCGGCGTATCCTCCACGCCAAGGATGCCACGGGAGCCGAGATAGAACGGGCCCTGCTGGCGGCCGTTGCGGCTTCTCCCAGCATCACAGTCCTCGAAAATCATTTTGCCATCGATCTCATTCTCGAAGGACGAATCGCGGCAACGGAACACGATCGCGTGGTCGGGGTCTATGTCCTCAATCAACCCGCACACCGGGTGGACGTCTTCGTTGCGCCGGTCGTCGTTCTCGCCACGGGCGGGAGCGGCAAGGTCTACCTCTACACAACGAATCCGGATATCGCGACCGGGGATGGTGTCGCCATGGCGTACCGGGCCGGCGCCGGCGTGGCCAACATGGAATTCGTTCAGTTTCATCCCACCTGCCTGTACCATCCCGAGGCCAAGACCCATTTGATTTCGGAAGCCGTCCGCGGTGAGGGGGGATGGCTGAAGCGACGCGACGGAGAACGGTTCATGAGCCGGTATGATCGGCGTCTGGAACTCGCCCCCAGGGATATCGTGGCCCGGGCCATCGACTCCGAAATGAAGCGCACCGGAGAATCCTGTGTGTATCTCGATATCAGCCATCGGGGTTCGGATTTCGTCCGCCATCATTTTCCAAACCTTTACGCACGCTGCCTCGAATTCGGAATCGACATGACCCGGGAGCCCATCCCGGTGGTTCCAGCGGCCCATTATCAATGTGGAGGCGTCATCACCGACCTGAGCGGGGAAACCGAAATCCCGGGACTTTATGCGGTCGGAGAAGTCGCCTGCACCGGTTTACACGGTGCCAACCGTCTCGCCAGTAATTCTCTGCTCGAGGCCCTGGTTTGTGCGCATCGAGCTTCCGAGCGCGTTCTACGGCATCCACCCCGTCCGGTGGATGTTCCGATCCCGCCCTGGGTCACGGGTGATGCCACGGATCCGGATGAGTTGGTGGTGGTGTCTCACAACTGGGATGAGATTCGTCGATTGATGTGGGATTACGTGGGAATCGTCCGGACCAACAAACGGCTCCGGCGCGCCGAAAAACGGTTGGGCAACCTGCAGGAGGAAATTCGGGAATTTTACTGGAATTTCAAGGTGACCGCCGATTTGCTGGAACTCCGCAACCTGTGCACCACCGCTCAATTGATTGTCGAGTCGGCGCTCATACGACCGGAAAGCCGGGGGCTTCATTACAATCTCGACCATCCGCATCCGGACCCGGCCTGGGCTCAGCGAAATACCGTGTTGCGCCGGGCGCCAAGATAGCATTGGAATACGTTTACCTTCTCTTGGGTCCGGCAGCCGAGGGTTTCCGTGCTTTTCACCGGCGTTCAAACGCAGCGATATCCACCCCGCACCGGACCCGATGAATTGCGCCTGACGGGTGCAGGCGAAAGGGGAAAATAGCAAACCCATCGATGGTGATGAGAATCGAAATGAGGACTCACCCGCAATACCGGGACTTCCACCCGAATCCAAGTGCCTCCACAGGAGGGACATCCATCGGAGCGCTCTCGCAAGTCCCTGAGCTCCACCGGAACCACTACAACTGACAGCCTCCAGCGTCTCCGAGTAAGGCCTTGCCCGGGGCGGTTCTCAGTGGCCGGGATGGGTCACGACGTGGCGGAGATACAGGTACATCAACGGTGCGTTGAACAGCAGGCTGTCCAATAAATCGAGCATGCCTCCGATGCCGGGAAAAAGCCTGCCGGAGTCTTTTACCCCGGACTGCCGCTTGAAGAGGGATTCGATGAGATCTCCGAGGACGGCTGCGGAACTCAGGATCACCCCCAGAATCACCGCGTCCACTACCCCCAGGCCGGCAAGATGTTGACCGGCAATCTGTCGGATCAGGAGGCTCGCACCGGTGGAAACCGCAATGGCTCCGCCGAAGCCTTCCCAGGTTTTTCCCGGACTGATCCGCGGAATCATTTTGTGACGTCCGATCAGTGAACCGACGCAG
>CAIPFS010000362.1 GCA_903864375.1 uncultured Verrucomicrobiota bacterium | reverse complement strand
TGGAGGCAATTCGTGGTCCACCCAGACGGAGAACTCAATTCCCTTGGAAAAGGCCCGTTCCGCCAGCAATTCCGCCGTGTCTTCGATGGTTTCCCGCGGATTGAAGTCCGATGCCTCAAAATTGATTTTCCCGGACTCGATTTTTGAGAAATCGAGGATGTCATTGATGACCGTCAGCAGTCCCAGGGCACTATCCCGTATCGTCTCTACATAATCCCGCTGCTCCGTTGTCAGCGGGGTGTCCATCAGGAGTCCGCTCATGCCGATGATGGCATTCATCGGGGTCCGGATTTCGTGGCTGGTGTTGGCCAGAAACCGGGACTTGGCCTGGGCACTCTGAAGGGCGGCATCCCGGGCCGCGGCCAACTCGGAGTTGGCGCGGCTCAATTCATCCTCGGCCCGTTTCCGGGCCGTGATGTCCTCCACCGTCCCCTCATAATACAGCAGGTGATCGGCCGCATCGCGGACGGCGCGGGCGTTTTCTGAAATCCAGATCACCGACCGATCCCGGCGAAACACCTGGCTTTCGAAATGATCCACCCGCCCGGCACGGCGAAGCACTTCGACGAACTGGCTGCGCCGGTTGGGTTCCACGTACACCTGATGCTCGATGTCCGTCCGGTTCGCGATCAGCTCCTCAGGACTGTCAAACCCGTAGATTCGGGCCAGAGCCATGTTGGCTTTGATGTAGTGTCCGTCCGGCGTGGTTTGGAAAATACCGTCGATGGCATTTTCAACGATGCTCTTGTAGTTCGATTCGGCCTGCTCCAGGCGATCCTGGGCTTCCTTCAATGCCGTGATGTCCTTCGAAATTCCGAAGGTTCCGGCAATCTCCCCGCGCGAATCCCGAAGGGGTAGTTTGCTCGTCAAGGCCCACCGCGAACGACCGTCCCGCCAAATCTCCCGCTCGGTGTAACCCAACAGCGGTTCACCTGTGGAAATCACCTTCTTCTCTACTGCCAGCGCCGCATCGGCATGATCGGAGGCAAACAGATCATGATCGGTCTTCCCTTCGATGGCTGGGCTGTCGGGATACCCGAGCTTCACGGCCAGCGCCCGGCTGCATCGAATGATTCGGGAATTGCGATCCTTGAAGTAGATGGCATCCGGAGCCGAATCGAGGAGAGCCCGGAGCAGATCGCGTTCATGCGCCAGCTGTTCCTGGACAAAGTGTTGCTGGGTGACATCCCAAAAAATGCCCTGAATGCCCACCGGCTGCCCGCTCGCATCCAGCAGAGGTGTCTTGATGACGTGAACCCAGTAGCGTTGACCGTCGGGAGTGACGTTGGCCTCAATGGTCTCAAACGCCACACCGGTGCTCAGAACCTTCTGGTCGTCGGACAGATACTTTTCAGCCAGCGCCTGAGGGAACAGCTTGAAATCCGTCAGTCCGATGATTTCAGACCGCGAACAACCCACCAGATCACAAAATCTCTGGTTGGCGAACGTGAAACGCCCCTCCAGATCCTTGTGGAAGATATTCTGAGGCAGCCGTTCGACCAGGTTCTCAAAGAATGCCTCGCGATCCCGAAGGGCCGCCTCCGTCCGCCGGTGGGCCTCCGCCGCCCGGGTCAGGGTGGTGGCCTGGGACCTCAAATCGAGGTGCATCAGAACCTCGTGCGCTATCGTCAGCAGTCCGGCACGCTGTCGACTGGAAAACTCAATCGGAACGGTGTTGAACAGAACCAGCGCCCCCTGCAATTCACCCGAACCGGCCCGAAGGGGAATTCCCACCACCCAGCCAATGCCGCCGGGTTCGGATCCCTCGGGACGTTGGAACTCCGTCCATTCGCAATGTTCCAGGGTCCACCCCGCCCAAACAACCGGCCGCGCCTGCTGCGACAGGGAAAGACCCGCCTGTCCCTCCAGATGAAGCGCCTCACCGTGGCGTAAAACAACCGCCGCGCCCGCCACGGAGGCCAGCTGGGCGGCCAGATCCGCGAGTCCGGTAAACGGTCCTCCGGCCACCCCCGAATCGAGCCCCGCGCCACCGTCGTTCATTTTCAGGACTGTAGAGTCCGCCGACAAGGGGTCGGCGTCAATCCATCGCCGAAGGCGGGTTCCATTCCCCGGTTCATCGCCATTCCGTTGACGTTCCCGGCGACTCTGCTACCTCTTGCTGGATTGAACGGTGCCCCCTGCGGATGGGGTGGAATCGCCGCAACATCCTCATGGCCCACATTACAATTCTTCCTCAACAAGCGACCGCCGAAGTCGCAGACGGTCTTCTCCTTCTGGATGCCGGTGAAGCCGCTGGTGTGGATATGGAGGCGGGGTGTTTCAACTGCTCCTGTGGCACGTGCGTGGCCGAAGTCGTCAGCGGGATGGAGAACCTGAGCGACGCCACTCCTGAGGAATTGGATGTCCTGGACCAGTGGAACAAGGACCCCGAAAAATTCCGCCTGACCTGCTGCGTCCGGCTCAACCGTGGAACCGTCACCTTGCGCCAGTCGCATTGATTCCCTGGGTCGTGCAGAGTTGTCTTTCGCAATGAACGCCGCCGTCTCTTCCTCCGAAAGCCGCACCGGCCAGCCTTCGTCTTTGGTTGCTGAGATTCGGGCTCTGAAGGAGAAGCGTCGTGCCGTCATCCTGGCCCATAACTATCAGATTCCGGAAATTCAGGATGTGGCGGATTATGTCGGCGACTCCCTCGGACTGGCCCGGCAGGCTGCGGCAACGGACGCCGAAGTCATCGCCTTTTGCGGAGTCCATTTCATGGCGGAAACCGCCAAGATCCTGAACCCCGGGAAGGTGGTTGTCCTTCCCGACCGCGATGCCGGATGCTCACTGGAGGAAAGCTGTCCCGCCGAAAAGCTCGCCGCCCTTCAACGCACCAACCCGCGGTTTTACACCATCGCCTACATCAATTGTTCGGCTGGAGTGAAGGCCCTCGCGGATGTCATCTGCACCAGTGGCAATGCCGCCCGCATCGTTCAGGCCGCACCCGCCGATCGCGATCTGCTGTTCGTGCCTGATGAGAACCTCGGGTCCTGGGTGATGGAACAAACCGGGCGGCCCATGACGCTCTGGAAAGGGAATTGCTACGTCCATGTCGAATGGACCCATGCGGCCATCACCCGCATCCGGGCCCAGTATCCGGATGCGCCCCTGGTGGCTCATCCGGAGTGCACCCGGGCCGTTCGACTGTTAGCTGATGAAGTGTGCTCGACAGAAAAAATGGTCGGCTATTGCCGCGCCAGCTCGTCCAACGCCTTCATTATTGCCACCGAAGCCGGCATGTTGCACCGGCTCCGCAGAGAATGTCCCGGCAAGACCTTCATTCCCGCCCCAACAGAGCGTTGTGCCTGTAACGAATGCCGGTTCATGAAGATGAACACACTGGAAAAACTGCACGACTGCCTCCTCCACCTTTCCCCCCGGGTGGAACTTTCCCAGGACCTGCTCGAGCGCGGACGGGCACCCATCGAACGGATGCTGCAACTGTCAGCCCTGGGCTGACCACAGCCACCCGCATGCTGATCGATACCCACGCCCACCTCGATTTCCCCGATTTCTCATCGGACCTCCCCGAGGTCGTTGCCCGGGCGGAGGCGGCGGGAATTTCCCGAATCCTTTCGATCGGAACCGACCTGGCGGCCAGCCGCCGCGCCGTGGCACTTGCCGAACGGTTTCCATCCGTCTATGCCGCCGTCGGATGGCACCCCGGGCATGTCCTCGATGCTCCGGAGGATGTCATCCCGGACATCGCCGAACTGGCCGAGCATCCCAGGGTGGTCGCTTTGGGGGAATGTGGCCTGGATTTTTACCGGATGCCTTCCGCAAACGGAGGCACACCGGACGAAGATGCCCGATTGAAGGTTCTTCAGGAACGGACCTTTATCCAACAATTGGAACTCGCGGCGTCGACCGGATTGAACGTGGTGATTCATACCCGGGAATCTTTTGCCGACACCATGAGGGTTTTCAGGCCTTACGCCTCACGTGTCCGGGCGGTTTTCCACTGCTTCATCGGGACGCCGGAGCAGATGCGCGAGGTGATCACCCTGGGTTCAATGGTCAGCTTTACTGGAATCGCGACCTTCAAGAATGCTGCCCATGTGCGGACGACCCTTCAGGCCACACCGCTGGATGCCCTGATGTTGGAAACAGACGCCCCGTTTCTGGCTCCAGTTCCCCATCGGGGACGTCGTTGTGAACCATCCCATGTCGCCGATATCGCCGCCTGCGTGGCGGAAGTGAAGGGGATCCCGGTCGCGGAACTGGCGGAGGCCACGACCGCCAACGCCCGCCGCCTCTTTCCGCGCCTGGGCTAGTCCGGCGGCATTCGAATTGCCTTGAAGGGCCCGATGGCTAGCCTTGGGCCATGCCTCGGCTCTCATTCCGCAGTATCTGGCTGGCCTTTTTCGCGGTAACGGGCTGGGGAGCCGAGCCCTCCACGAATTGGCCACCCATCCGGACCCTCAACTCCCTCCGCGAAATGCCGGTGGCCCATGATTCCAACGAATGGAATGGAATTGCCG
>CAIPFS010000361.1 GCA_903864375.1 uncultured Verrucomicrobiota bacterium | reverse complement strand
GTCCGAGGGGTTGGAGTACCCGACCTTGACGTCGAGACCCAATGATTGCATTTCCTTCACCAGAACGTTGAACGACTCCGGTATGCCTGCTTCCAGAGAATTGTCGCCCTTGACGATGCTCTCGTAGATGCGTGTTCGACCTTGAACGTCGTCTGACTTGACCGTCAGAAGTTCCTGCAAGGTATAGGCGGCTCCATAGGCTTCCATCGCCCAGACTTCCATTTCGCCGAAGCGTTGTCCGCCGTACTGCGCCTTTCCACCCAACGGTTGCTGCGTAACCAGTGAGTAAGGACCCACAGCGCGGGCGTGAATCTTGTCCGCCACGAGGTGTCCCAGCTTCATCATGTAGATGAAACCAACAACCACTTCCTGGTCAAACGGTTCACCCGTGCGTCCGTCAAACAAGGTCGCCTTTCCGTTTTCGCCTACCAGCGCGTGTTCACCCACCTTTTTCTGCCCGTCCACCACCTGCTTCAGGTAGCCGCGCACTTCCTTCTCCTTGATGCCGTCAAACACCGGAGTCGCAATGCGGATTCCCAGACGTTTACAGGCCCAGCCCAAGTGGGTTTCCAACAGCTGCCCCACGTTCATTCGCGAAGGAACGCCCAGCGGGTTCAACACGATGTCGACCGGTGTGCCGTCAGCCAGGTACGGCATATCTTCCTCCTGGACGATCTTGGCAACGACACCCTTGTTCCCGTGGCGTCCGGCCATCTTGTCACCCACCGACAGCTTCCGCTTCGAGGCGATGTAGACCTTGACCTGCTTGACCACGCCGCCGTCCACCTCTTCGCCGGATTCGACGCGTTCCACTTCCTCGGAATGATGATTTTCGAGGTCATCAAACTTCCGTTTGAAGGACCCAATGATCTCGTTGATCTTGTTCCGAATCGGGGACGGATCGATCTCGATGCGGTCATAGACCGTCGCGAGCTTCTTCAGAAGCGTCTTGGTGATCTTCCGGTTGGCCGGGATGATGATCTCACCCGTCTCGCTGTTCACGACATCCAGCGGGATCTTTTCCCCGAGCAGGATGTTGGAGAGGGCTTCCGTGAGTTGCTCCAGCAACTCCTCTTTTTTGCCCTTGTAACCGTCATCCACCTCTTTCTGCACCTTTTTGGGCGCATTGGGGTCCTCCTTGCGGGTGCCCGCCGATTTCACCCCGTCCGCCTTGGCCGAGACCTTCACGTCCATGACGATCCCGTAGGTTCCCGAGGGAACCTTGAGCGAGGTGTCCTTCACGTCCGCTGCCTTTTCACCGAAAATGGCGCGCAGCAGTCGTTCTTCCGGTGCCAGCTCGGTCTCGGATTTGGGTGTGATTTTCCCGACCAGAATGTCGCCGGGCTTCACTTCGGCACCAACGCGAATCACGCCGTCCAGACCCAGGTTCTTCAGGGCCTCTTCGCCCAGGTTGGGAATATCCCGGGTGATTTCCTCGGGTCCGAGCTTGGTATCCCGGGCGATGCATTCGAATTCCTCGATGTGGATGGAAGTGAAGACATCATCCTTGACGATCCGCTCCGAGATCAGAATGGCATCTTCGAAGTTGTATCCGTTCCAGGGCATGAATGCCACCAGGACATTGCGTCCCAGAGCCAGTTCACCCCCCTGGGTACACGGACCGTCTGCGATGGGCTGCCCCTTCTTGATCACATCCCCCTTCGCAACCAGAATCTTCTGGTTGATGCAGGTGGCTGCGTTGGAACGCATGAACTTGCGGACGGGATATACCCAGACCCCGTCTTCGGGAGCGTGGCGAATCTTTTTCTTGCCGTCCGGCAGGCGACCATCCTTGGTGATGATGATCTGATTGCCAGTGACGCTGGCTACTTTCCCGGCTTCGTCTGATACCAGAACCGCCCGGGAATCGCGGGCCACCCGTTCCTCAAGACCGGTGGCAACCAACGGAGCGTCGGTGACCAACAGCGGAACACCCTGGCGCTGCATGTTCGAACCCATCAGCGCCCGGTTGGCGTCGTCATGCTCCAGGAATGGAATCAGGCCGGCGGCCACAGAAACGAGCTGCTTGGGCGAAACGTCCATGTAGTCGACCTTTTCAGGCTCCACATCGATGAAGTCACTCTTGAAGCGGCAGGTGACCTTTTCGGTCTTGAAGGCACCCTTGTCGTCGATCACGGCATTCGCCTGGGCGATGATAAAGCCTTCTTCGCGATCACCCGTGAGGTACTCAATCCGGTCGGTCACACGCCCCGCCTCCGCCTTGCGGTACGGCGTTTCGATGAAACCAAACTCATTGACCCGGGCAAAGGTCGCCAAAGAGGCGATCAGTCCGATGTTGGGGCCTTCCGGTGTCTCAATCGGGCAGATTCGTCCGTAGTGCGACGGGTGAACGTCGCGGACTTCGAATCCAGCACGGTCCCGGCTCAAACCGCCAGGTCCGAGGGCCGACAACCGTCGCTTGTGCGTCAATTCTGCCAGAGGATTAATCTGGTCCATGAACTGGCTGAGCTGTGAACGACCGAAGAAGTCCCGCACCACAGCCGACAAGGCCTTCGGATTGATGAGCTTTTGGGGCGTCATCGTGTCCGTAGTCTGGTCGAACAAGGTCATCCGCTCCTTGACCAGACGTTCTGTCCGGGCCAATCCCACGCGGCATTGGTTGGCCAGAAGTTCTCCGACCGTACGAATCCGGCGGCTGCCCAAGTGATCGATATCGTCCAGGCTACCCTCACCCCGCTTGAGGCGGAGAAGGTACTTGGTCGCATCGGCCAGATCCTGGGTGGTCAGGATTCGGGAATCGCCCCCTTCAAACCGCAATTTTTGGTTGATCTTGTAGCGACCCACGCGTCCGAGATCGTACCGCTTGGCATCAAAGAAGAGCCGTTTGATCAACGCCTTGGCATTTGCCGCCGTCGGGGGATCTCCAGGCCGGAGACGCCGATAGATGTCCTTCAGCGCTTCATCCGCGTTCTTGGTCGGATCCTTCTTCAGACACTTGATGATGATCCCTTCGTCGGTCGAGGTGTCGACGACGCGAATCTTGGTGATCGCCAGTTCAGCGATCTGTTTCACCACCGCCTTGGACAGCGGTTCGAAAGCACGGGCAACCACCAACCCCTTGTCGGCATCGACAGCGTCCTCGATCAGAACCTTGTTCTGGATATCCTCCAGCTTGTCGGCGTCCTTGAGGTTCAACTCCTCGATCTTGTAGAACATGTCGAGGATTTCGGAATCCGTACCCACCTTCAGCGGGTCCACCTTCCCCTCGCCCATGACCGCCAGAGCGCGGAAGAACGTGGTGGTCAGAAACTTACGGCGACGTTTCTTACGATCCAGATAAACGTAGAGCAGGTCATTGGTGTCGAACTGCGCCTCATACCAGGAACCCCGATCCGGAATGATTCGGAAGCTGAACAGCTTCTTGCCATTCGGATGGATGGTTTCCTCAAAGGCCAGACCTGGCGACCGATGCAACTGGCTGACGATGACCCGCTCAGCACCGTTGATCACAAACGTCCCCTGGGGCGTCATCAGAGGAATCTCCCCCATGAACACCTTCTCCTCCTTCGTGCCCTTTTCTTCTTTCAGCAAAAAGGTGACATAAAGCGGAGCTCCGAAGGTCAGTCCCTCCCGGAGGCATTCGAGCCAGCCGATCTTGGGGTCCTGAATCTCATAGCTATGGAAATCGAGAACGGTCTTGCCGTCATAGCTTTCAATCGGGAACACCTCGGTGAACACCGCCTGCAGACCGGTATTCTTTCGTTTCGAGGGGGACACTTCGGCCTGCAGAAACTCTCGATAGGAGTCCAATTGGATCTCGATAAGATTCGGCGGGGAGATGACCTCCTTGATCTTCCCGAAGTTGATGCGCTCGGATAGTTTATTTGGCATGGCGACCTGTACTGGAAAACCGGTGTTGGCCGGCGGTTCGATTTGTCCCAAAGACAATACGACGAGGCCGGGCGAATGATTCTCGTCCATTCACCCGGACCCGTCCTACTGGCTGACTAAAATTGCGATAGGTGCGAAACGTAACCGCTTGTTGACTTTGAGCAAGTTTGTCTGATTCCCGCCGACGAACGACGAAAGCATCGCTTTCGCCGTCCGTCGTCAGGTGAGATTTCCCGGATTCCCATCCAGGAAAAGAATCTGCAACTACTTGAGTTCGACTTTGCCGCCGGCTTCTTCCAGCTTCTTCTTCGCGGCTTCGGCTTCGGCCTTGGGAGCAGCTTCCAACACGTTCTTGTTGGGGGTTTCGGCAAGAGCCTTGGCTTCTGCCAGACCCAATCCCGCCTTGACTTCGCGGATGGCCTTGATGACGGCGATCTTCTTGTCGGCAGGCACGGAAACCAGGACCACGTCGAAGGTATCCTTGACCGGGGCCGCTTCAGCAGCCGCGGCCGCCGGAGCCGCACCTGCTGCCGCCACAGCGACAGGAGCAGCGGCGGTGACGCCCCACTTTGTTTCCAAAGCCTTCACCAGCTCTGCGGCCTCGAGGACCGTCAGTTTGCTCAGTTCTTCCACCAATTCTACGATGTTTGCCATAACTCTGTGTTTATCTATGTCGTTGACGTCGCGTCAGTCTCGTCGGCGAAAGGGCCCTTTCGCATTAGTCCGCTGCCTGCGGTCCGACGATTCACTCTGTGATGTGGGTTGATGTCCCCCGGCCACTGACGACAAGTGTGACCGGGGAAAGGAACAATTCGGGAGGAGGACGAGATGAGGATTCCCCCGTTCTCCCCCGTTTGAAAAACCGAATTACGCCGCCTTTTCGGCGTACGCTTTGATCACCCGCGCCACCTGGCTTCCCGGGGTGTTGAGGATGGAGACCACCCGTTGCGCCGGAGTCTGAAGGAGTCCCAACAGTTTGGCCTGAAGGACATTCAACGGCGGCAAATCAGCAATCGCCCGTACCTGTTCGGGACTGAGGCGCTGATTACCCAGGAAGCCAAACTGCAATTTGGCCTTCTCCGTCTCACCCTGATACTTCTTCAGCACCAAAGCGGCGGCGGCAATATCCTTGGGTCCGGTCACGACGGCCAACTGGCCGGCGAGGGCACCCGACAAATCAGCCACGCCCGCTTCCTGGGCTGAAATGCGGAAAATGGTGTTCTTGACCACGTGCACCTCGGCTCCCGAAGGACGAAGGCGCTTGCGCAGTTCGCTGAACTGGGCCACCGACATCCCCCGGTAGTCCACCACCAGGAAAAACGGCGAATTCTTGAGCCGGAGTGTGTACTCGGCGGAAATGATCTTTTTCTCGGAACGCATGAACGGATCTCCTGGAAATTAGTTGGCGTTGAATTCACGAAGGTCCAGCCGGACAGGCGGACTCATGGTCAGGGAAAGGGTGCAGGAACGAATGAAAATACCCTTCACACTCGACGGACGGCTCCGGACAACGGTCTCCACCACCGCCCGAATGTTGTCCAGCAACTGCTGGGGAGCGAAGCTGGCCTTGCCCACAGCCACATGGACGTTTCCGCCCTTGTCCACCTTGAACTCGACACGACCCGCTTTCACTTCGCGAACCGCCTTGCCGACGTCTTCGGTCACCGTCCCCGTCTTGGGGTTGGGCATCAATCCGCGAGGTCCGAGCACCTTGCCCAGCTTACGGACTTCGGTCATGGCTTCCGGAGTGGCAATGGCCACATCGAAATCCGCCCATCCTTCCTGACACTTTTTGATCATGTCATCGAAACCGACGAATTCCGCACCGGCCGCCTGTGCGGCCTCAAAAGGAGCCCCCGGCTTGGTGAAAACCAGCACCCGCACCACCTTTCCCGTGCCGTGCGGCAAGGGACAGGTTCCACGGACCATCTGGTCGGATTGCTTGGGATCGACTCCCAATTTGAAGGCCACGTCGACCGCTTCGACGAACTTGGCTTTGGGGAACTTTCCGAGAAGCTCGACCGCTGAAGGAAGCGGATACGACTTACCGGTTTCTACAAGCTTGAGAGCCTGTTGGTAGCGTTTGCTGGGCATGTTTTTTTGCGGTCCAAACGGGGTTTAACCCTCCCGCGATGATGGCCGACTTCCTGCGTTCAACATCCGCTGATCCGCCGAAGTCGAGGGGTGAGCATGGCGAATGACACTCCCTACTGTCAAAGTAAATTTGAGGAAAACGAGGACTCACCGGTTCTTATCCCCCCACAAAGGGCACCAGAGAAGGTATTGCCGCAAGCTTCATCGTCCGGAAAAACTGCTGATTCCCCTCGGACCACGGAAGCCGCTGGCCAAATCGCAGCGTCGCCCCACGAAAACACCGCCCGACATCCGCGAAACTTACCCACCCGTTCGGTGTTGAATCCGCACCGGTCCATTTTGCGGAAAACGTTGGTTCCGGAGCTTGGAATGGTTGGTTTCTTGCCAATGATCCGGTTCCGGCCCAAGGTCGCCGAAACACTCCGGGAAAAGTTCAATGGAACGTTTTTATACGGGTAAATCAGCGCGGGTAGTGATGACGGCCTCCTGGCTTTTGTGCATGGGCCGCTTGTCCGGTGGTGATGTGCCGGGCAGTACGGATGGCAGCACCCCTTCCGCTCCGTCTGCCTCAGAGGAACGGGATGGATCCGCTTCCGATACCTTCCTTGTAATTGCCAAACGGAATGCCTTCGGCATCAAGCCGCCTCCGCCCCAACCTCCCCCCGAGACCGTTGCCCCACCACCCCCGCCTCCTTCGAACCTCTTCCTGACCGGCATCAGCGTGATCGACGGCATCCGACGCGCCTACCTCGTTCAGGTCGAAGCAGCCGGAAAGCCGCCGAAGTACGTCACCCTGGACGAGGCCCACGGCATGCGAGACGGACTCCGATTGTTGAGCATCGACCTCCGCAAGCGGGTGGTTCGCGTCCAGAACGGCAGTGAAGAGATGGCTCTGAATTTCAAGGACAATTCGTGGAAGGGGGCCGCCTCTCCCGGAGGTAATCCCAACCCCAACGTGGGAGGCCCCCCCGGCATGCGTCAGGTTCCCCAGCCCGTGGCGCCTCCCCAGGCCGCCACACCGGTGACCCAGGACGGTCCAACCATCATCCGGCGCGGTGGTGGTATCGGGCGTTCTAACGCTGATGCTGGCGCCGTTTCCCTCGATGCAAATGGTGGCGTCGGATCCGACCCCAACTTCAATCGGGAGCTTCCCCAGCGGTATGGCCTCGCCCCTGGTGGCACAGGCCTTTCAGCAGGCAACGGAGCGTCGGGAACCGGGAATCCCAACCTCAACCCCAATACCCCGTCAGGCCCCGCAACGACACCCGGCTCCATCCCCTCCCTGCTCGTCCCCCCGACTCGCCCAACGGGGCGGTAGTCGGGATTCCCATCCAGTTGCCATCCCGGTTGCCGGATCCACAACTCCGGTTAGGTTGCTGGTCCAAATGGCTGCGCCTCCCACCCCGTCCCGGGAACCTTGTGTTCTCACTGTCACCGGGGTCCGAAAATCCTACGCGCAACGATCTGTCCTGGGGGGCGTCTCCCTGTTCGTCCGCGCGGGCGAACGAGTGGCACTCATGGGCCCCTCCGGAAGTGGCAAAACCACTCTCCTGAATTGCCTCGGCGGAGTGGATCGCCCGGATGACGGCTCCATTCAACTCATGGGACAGGCCATCGAGCATTTATCGAGTAACGAACTCGCCGGGGTACGCCGGTCGCAAATTGGCACCATCTTCCAGTTCTTCCACCTGCTCCCCACGCTGACGGCGTTTGAAAATGTTGAGTTGCCGTTGCAATTGCTCGGAGTGGCCGGCCCCGAACGACGCAAACGGGTTTCCGAACTCCTCGATCGCGTGGGCATTTCTGCACGTGAACGCGCACTGCCAGCACAACTTTCCGGCGGTGAAATGCAGCGGGTCGCCATCGCCCGGGCACTGGTTCATCGCCCCAGCCTCGTCCTGGCGGATGAACCCACCGGAAACCTCGATAGTCGGAACGGAACGATCGTCCTCGATCTTCTCCGGGAATTATCCGATGAGACCGGAACCGCCATTGTGCTGGTCACCCATAGTCCGGATGCCGCCGCGATATGTCATCGCGCCCTGCACTTGCGCGACGGCCTCATTGTCGAACCGGATTCCGGCATCCGATGAGGACCGCTTCCATGGCCCACGCAGCGGACAATTGCCGACCCGGAGGCTCCACCACCGCCGGCTTGAGCCGACTCCTGTTTGTTCGCTTTACCCTCCGACACTGGTTTCGGTCCCCCCGCCAGGCAGCGCTTCTCGTTCTCCTGCTGTCTCTGGGAATCGGGGTCTATTTTTCAGTTCGCCTCGCCAATCGGGCGGCGGTCTCGAGTTTCAGGGACTTCACCGACCTCATTGCCTCCCAGTCCGATTGGATTTTAACCGCACCCATCGGCACTCTCCCGGAGGAAACCCTGACCGAAATCCGTCAGAAATTGGGGAACCGTCCCGTTGTCCTTGTTCCCGTGGTTGAAACCACGGCCTCTCCCCCCCGCGGTGGAACCGACAGCGCCATCGCCTCAGGCGTGACCTATACCGTCTATGGCATTGATCTGGTGGCCATTCGGAATGGTGCCCCCCCCGGTTCCGCCGGTTCCAGCTGGCTGGGTCAGGAAAGCACGCCGGAGGCGTTCTGGTCCTCCTTTCAAAATCCCCGAAGCGTCTTTATTTCCGGGCGATTGGCGGAACGTCAACACCTGAAGGTGGGGTCGCCATTTTCCGTGATTCTCCTCGAGCAACTCGTGGAATTGCAGGTCGCCGGAATCATTCCCTCCGCTCCTGGGCGCCCCGAGCCACCTGAAACACTTCTGGTCATGGACCTTCCCGCCCTCCAGGTCCTTTCCGGAAAACAGGGCCGACTGGACCGGATCGAATTACTGGCCGAACCGGGATTTGATGACGCCACCCGCCGTTCAGGCATTCGCCAGGAACTCGATACCCTGGCAGGCCACCGGTGGAGGGTCACCTCCCCCACGGATCGTCGGGCCGCCGGGGAAACCATGACTCGCGCATTCCGGCTGAACCTGACCCTGCTTTCGTTGATTGCACTCATGGTGGGGCTTTATCTGGTCTTCCAGGCACTCGACGGTGCCGTGGTCCGGCGTCGGGAGGAAATCGCCATCCTGCGATCCCTCGGCGTGGAGGAACGCTCCATTTATGCAGCGTGGCTCAACGAAGCCTTGATCCTGGGGATCCTCGGCGGAGCGCTGGGTCTGGGACTCGGATGGCTTGGAGCCCAGGGAGCCGTCCAACTGGTCGGCAGAACTGTCAACGCGCTCTATTACGCCAATAGCGCAAACTCTGCCCGACTCACCACCGGAGAATCCGTTGGCGCGTTCATTTTGTCCATTAGCGCCAGCTTGCTGGCCGGTTGGTGGCCCGCCCGGGTCGCCGCACAAACGCCCCCAGCTCAGGTGCTGGTCCGGCATCGGACGCCATCCGGATCCCGGAATCGACGACTTCGGACCTGGATCGGATTGGGATTTACCGCGGCGGCCGTACTATTCTCACAATTTCCTCCCTATCGGGTGGACGCGGGTTTCCGTATTCCCGTCGCAGGATATGCGGCGGCATTTCTGGGAGTGATGGGTGCCGGACTTTGCTGTGGTGAGCTGGTCCGCTGGACTGCCCGGGCCGCCGCACGTCTCGGTCATTCCTCGGTTTCGGCAAAGCTCGCTCTCAGTCAGCTTCGCGCAGGCTCCGGACGCCACGATCTGGCGGCCGCCAGTCTGGTCTGGGCGGTCGCCATGACCTCCGGGATGGCCATTCTGGTGGCCAGTTTTGATTCCACCATGCGCGGATGGATCGGTCGGACATTCCAGGCAGACCTCTATGTGTCCAGTGCCGGTGCCCAAAGCGCTTCGTCCCAAAACCGAATTTCCCCGAAGACCTGGCAAGGCATCATCCACCAACCCGGAGTCCTCGATGCCCAGATTCTTCAAGTGGCCGATGTCCGTCTTGCCGAAGGCCCCACCATCCTGGTGGGAGCTGATCTGGATTTTATTCGCCGACACGATGCCCTGGCCTGGTTGTCTCCGCCACCGGATCCCTTTTTTAAAACCGAATCGAACGAGGGGATGACCCTGGCCAGCGAGAGTTTCCTCGAACGTTTTCAGAAGAAGGTGGGCGACCAAGTCGATGTGCCCACTGCGGATGGAATACGGCAACTGCGCATTGTCGGAAGCTTTGCCGATTATGGGAATGAACGCGGCTCGTTGACCGTCGACCGTCACCACATGGCGGC
>CAIPFS010000360.1 GCA_903864375.1 uncultured Verrucomicrobiota bacterium | reverse complement strand
GGCTTTGGTGAACATTCCCTTCAGGAACGTCAGTTCATCGACCTTTTTTGCAACGTTCGGAAAAAGTTCGGAGACCCAGGCCCCGCTCTGGCCGTGCTGCTTGAACTCAAACGGCGTTCCGATGTTTGCCCGTTCCTCATTGTCGCGACCGGGCTTGCCATCGTCCGCTTTCAATTTGGGCTTGAAATCAAAGGTGTCGAGATGGGAGGGGGCCCCCTCCATGCCGAGGAAGATCACCCGGGTGGCACGCGGAGTGAAGTGCGGACGCCGGGGTAGGAGCAGACTTTTCTGTCCCGGGGCCTCCACCAGTGTCCGCGCTTTTTGCGCGGCCTCAGTGGCGAGCCCCGCGAAGGCCATGTACCCAAAGCCGGCGGTGGTGAGGGTCTTGAGGAGATCGCGGCGGGTGCAAACCCGGGGCATGACACCGTCGCAACGACGGGAGTGAGATTCGTGGTTCATAATGGGCAGGAGGTAAACGGTCAGGGACTCTATTGGAGGTAGCGGAATTCCGCGGTGGCAAACAGGGACTGGGTGAAGAGGGACCATGCCGCCTCATTCGCGTCCCTGGGCTTTTCAATCGAGGCGGAATGCGAGGTCCGTTTGACCACTTCAGCCGGCCTGCCGTTGGGACGGAGGGCCGCGGACGGAATCTCAAGGGTCAGGCTATCGTCGGCATCCGGTTCATGAAGGCGAGCCAACCCGCCCGGTTGTTGATAGATGGAGGCCTGTTTTTGAATGAATCCACGCGCCCGCCGAACCTCGGCGGAGGTGGGTTCACGGAGCAGGGTCCAACGGTAGGCTTCCCGTATCCGTCGATCATCCGAGGCCTGCTCGCCCAACAAGCGTCGGGCAAAATGGACCGACTCCGATTGCACGAACGGATTGTTCAGCAAATACAGGGCTTGTTTGGGCGAGGTGGTGATCTCGCGCCGCGCGGTCACCAGATTGGGATTTGGAAAATCAAAGAGAGACAGTTCCTCGGGCACCACATCCCGGGGGACGGGGAGGTAGACACTCCGCTTTCGGAAGTCTGCCGGGAAATCCGTGGGCCAGATGTTCACACCGTAATAGCCATCTCCGAAGTCGGCGGTGACCGCGCCGTGAAGCGGTTCCAGGTCGATCCGGGCGCTGGCAATCAGGATGGAGTCGCGAATCGACTCTGCCTTCAGGCGGCGTGGGGATGCCCTCCAGAGCAGCACATTGGCGGGGTCCACTTCCAGTGCCTTGGGGTCAATCTGGGAGCTCAACTGATAGACCCGGGTCAGGACCAGGGATTTCACCAACTGTTTGACTGACCAATGCTGGGTGGTGGCAAAGCGAACGGCCAGGTCATCCAGCAACTCCGGATGAGAAGGAGCCGAACCAAGGTGGCCCAGGTTATCCGGGGTGGCGACGAGGCCGACACCGAAAAGCTGCTGCCAGACGCGGTTGACCATCACCCGGGCGGTCAACGGGTTGTCCGGATGGGTGATCCACTGCGCCAGTTGCAGGCGTCCGCTGGAATCGGACGGGACAGCCGGACCGTTTTCCAATTCAACAATCCGTGGGAATCCGCGAGGAACGGACTCCTTGGGTTTGCCCAAATCGCCGCGGAAATAGACCGGTGAATCCTCCGGTTCCAGGTCCTTGACTCCCATGGCGTAAGGCCCCCGTGCCGCAATGCGTTCCACCGGTTCGGCATTGGTGCCTCGTGGTCCGCGTCGTCCGGCGGGTCCATTGGTTCCGCCACGCCGGCCAAAGCCCGTTCCGTCAAAATTGTTCGTCTTGCCGTTGAAATTCCGGTTGGTATTGACCGTCATGTTCGGTGTCGGTCCACCCCCGTTCAGAATGTCGCGATCTGGATTTCCAGCCAGTCCGAGCAACGGGGTGGGGCGACGATTGCCCCGCCCGCCCACCGTTCCGTAGAACGTGTCGGTACTCGAAAAGATCCCCGCCAGAGCATGGTAATCCCGGGTGGGGATGGGATCGAATTTGTGGTCGTGGCAGCGGGCACAACTGACGGTCAGGCCGAGGAAGCCGCGGGTGGTGGCGTCGATCTGATCGTCGACCACCTGGAACTTGGAGTATTTGGGGCGGGTCTCGTTGAGTCCCTTGGGTCCAATGGCGAGGAAGCCGGTCGCGATGAGCAACTGGTCCCGTTCCTCCTGATTCTTGGAGGGAAGAAGATCCCCGGCAACCTGCTCCTGGATGAACCGATCATACGGTTTGTCCGAATTGAAGGCATGGATCACGTAGTCCCGGTACTTCCAGGCATAGGGATAATTGAGATTCCGATCGAGTCCGGTCGATTCTCCATACCGTGCGACATCCAGCCAGTTGCGACCCCAGGTCTCACCGAAATGGGGTGAGGCGATCAATTGATCGACCAGCTTTTCGACGGCATTGGCCGAATGGTCGGACAGCCACGCATCCATCTGAGCCGGGGTTGGCGGAAGCCCGATCAAATCATAATAGAGGCGACGTCCCAATGTGCGGCGATCGGCATCCGCCACGGGCTTCAAATGCTTTTCTTCGAGCTTTACAAGAACGAACCGATCGATATCCGACTTGGGCCAGCGACGATCCTGAACCTTGGGTGCGGGCGTCGCCCTGGGCTTCTGAAAGGACCAGAAACTGCGTTCTTTCCCCCAATCCAACGCTTTTTCCGGAACCGCCGGTTCGGTGGTGGTCACCCTGGCGGAATTGCGAGGATCGGGTGCCCCCATGGAAACCCATTTTTCGAAATCAGCGATCACATTGTCCGGAAGTTTACCCCCTTTTTTTTCAGGCGGCATGGACAGCCGGCCTTCCTGTCGGATGGCTTGAATCACCAGACTTTCATCTGGTTTTCGGGGAACGATGCCCGGACCGCGCTCTCCTCCCGCACGGATGCCATCCCGGGTATCGAGGGCCAGCTCCGCCTTGATTTTGCCACCCTCTTCCGAGTGACAATCATAACATTTCTCCACAAGCACCGGGCGAATCTTCTTTTCAAAGAATTCCAATTGGTCGGGGGGTATCGGCTTTGGGGCTGCCTGTGCGATCAGGGACGACAGCAGCACCAGTGCGGCAAAGGGACGATTTCCGTGAGATC
>CAIPFS010000359.1 GCA_903864375.1 uncultured Verrucomicrobiota bacterium | reverse complement strand
CTGCTGTTCACCCCCGGCGTCAAATCGCCGGCAGCAGCCACCTGAAACCACCCTTCCGTGAGGGAGTTCCATCCGTCCGGTGTGTGGCCGATTCGAACGCATCTTCAAAAGGCGGCGATGTCCTGCGGACGGCCCTTGGGATAAGCCGCGGTCCGTCCCCAATCGTCTTGATTCGATTTCCCACCCGGGGCGTTGCCCCGGGCTATCCTGTTTCGCCCCGCTGGGGCTCCAGAACGCCCATTTTTCCGCGTCCATTCCTGAACTTAGTGCAGGTCGTCGGTTGGGCTGTTGTTTGGAAGTTTCATCGTTTCGGTGATGGGCCACATCGAGCAGACCTTCCAAAGGACCTCTTAGGTTTCCGGTCGGGATTCCCGGAGCTCGAGGTAGCGGTCAAAGAATCTGGGACCAGGATGCCGGGGACTTCAGCATTTGTTCACGCAACAGACGGATGGGAGGAGCCCCATGCCTCAATGCTTCATCGTGAAAGCGTTGCAGGCTGAACCGGTTGCCCTCCTGGTCCTGCCAATCCCGGCGGAGCTTGAGAAGCTGAAGCTTTCCGAGGGTATAAAAGCAGTAGCCGGGATCGAAGGTGCCTCGATTGGCTTCCGACGCGGCGGGTTTGGCTTCGTAGTAGCAATTGTCGATGAAGAACTGGGTTCCCTGCTCCACGGTCATGCCTCCCGTATGCATCTGGAACGCGACACACAGCCGGCAGAGACGGAGGAGGGCCTCATCGGACTGAGCGAGGCGGAACTTCGCCGTGCGGAGCCGTTGTTCGGCAGTCGTCGGTCCGCCCGTCGAGGCTTCGGGAAAGCCCGCATCCAGGACCATCTGCTCCGTGTAATGTGCCCAGCCTTCAACAAAGGCATAGCTATTATAAACCTTCGCTACGGGCCCCGCCTTCGAGGCGTTGAGCGCCAGAAACTGGACGTAGTGTCCCGGGTAGGCCTCATGAATGCTGACCACATCGGTCGTGTAATAGTTGAATGCCGTCAGCCACTCGTCCTTTTGTGCCGGGGGCCATTCGGGCTCGACCGGGGTGACGTAATAGTAGGCTTCAATGGCCTTGGTCTCGAAGGGGCCCGGTGTGTCCATCGAGGCAAACGAGGTGGAACGAAACGGCGGCAGCGTCTCGCGAACGGTTGCCCGCACCTCGCTCGGGATAGTGACCAGCCGCTGATCGACCACAAACTTGCGAATCGCCTCCAGGTCCCGACGGGTGTCTGGAATGAGCCCCTCGGCGGTCGGATGATCCCGTTGAATCGCCTTGAAGACCTCGATGGGGGCCTTGCCCGGATCGATTTCCCGCGCAGCGGCGGCAAATCGCTCCTGTTCCCGACGAAGTTCCGCGAGCCCCATTTTCAACACTTCTTTGGGTGAAAGGTCCACCATCTCGGCCTTCAGGCGGACCGCAAAACCGGCCTCCCCCAGCGCGAAAGCAGCGGTTGCTGCGGGCAGTCGCTCCTGCTTCAGCCAGTCGACATAGCTCTTCAGTTCCTGTACCGCAGCGGTGGAGACCCGGTGAAAGCCGTCTTTCACTTCCACCTCCGTCAGCGCATCGACTTCCCGCGTCACCTCATTTTGCAAAAAGGAGGCGGTGCCTTCCGCCACTTCGATGGCCGTCTCGACATACGGGCGGGGCAGGACAGGATCCAGATTCTGCCGGGCCGCCGCCAGCACCGCCGGTGCGTGCCGAAGAATGGCGGTCAGATCCCGAACCCGATCCCCCCACGGCTTCCAGTCCCGCTTCAGGTAAACGCTGATGTCGAGGGCGGTCGCATAAAACATCGGGTTCCGATACGGGTCCCTTTGGGTTTCCAGCGTCCATAAATCGGTGGCAATCCACTGCTTCAAGAGTTGAAGCTCGTACCGGTCCGCTTCGGGCAATCGCGACAGTTGAACCTGATCCACGGCAGCCCCATAGGCGTGCAGGTATTGGCGGGCCTTGGTCAGCGTCGCGGCATCCGGAACCACAAAGCGCCCATCCTGCTCATGAAATCCAAGTCCCACGGATTCCATGGGATGCGTCTGCTTCCAATGTGAAAGATAGGTGTCAGACAGAATCAGGGGATCCGTGGGTATCGCCCTGGCTTCCCTGTGAACCGATTGAGAACTGCATCCGGCCATCCACAGAAGCAGCGCACAGGACAGACCCCATCGAAGAGACTTCATGCGCCGACGCTAGACCCTCTCAGAATTTCAGGGGAGATTTTCCTGCGGATTCTGATGAAAACGGAGGGAATTCCACCTTGGAAGGGGAAGGCCCTGCCATTCGGAGACACGGGTTTGCCGCCGGCGGTTCCTGTGGGTAGACTGGCATCCTGGTGAATACCCATCCGCCCACTGTCCTGCCTGCTCCGGGTGCCGGAGAAGCCGCCCTCTGGCGGGCGGCGGGAGCCAACTGGCGTCAACTGTTCGGGGATTTTTCCCGACTGGGCGTGAGCTTCGAGTGGCATGAATTGGAGACACCCAGGGACCTGGATTGGTCGACCAGTTTTCATCCGGGCAGCATCGAGCTTTGCCTCAACTTGAATGGCATGGCCGAGGTGGCACTGGGGGGGGAAATCCTGCACCTCCAGGCAGGAACCGCGGGATTTTATCGCCTGGATGCAGAGCCGTTGACCGCCATTCGAAAGTCGGGACCACCGCACCATTTCATCACCGTGGAGATGGCACCGGTTTTTCTCATGCGGGTGCTTGGGGACGGCACCCGCCATCTGCACCCCGTGGTGCAGGCGGTGATCGACCAGCATCCGGGCTCCGGACTCGGTTCGGTCACGGCGCTCAGTCCGCGGCAGCGGGAACTGGTCACCAGCCTCCGGCATCCCCCGGTGCTGGCGGGAGCCCAACCGCTCTGGTACCAGGCCAAGGCCGCAGAACTGATGGGGGAGTTTTTCTTTCAGTCACCCACCAGCGTGGAGCTTTTCTGTCACCGCCAGCAGCGGGTCTCCCGCGACCGGGTCGAGCGCGTCATTGCCCGCCTGAAGGTGGATCTGGTTCACCCGCCCACCCTCGAGCAATTGGGCCGCGAGGTCGGGTGCAGTCCGTACTACCTCAGCCGGACCTTTTCGAAGGAGGTGGGGCAAACCCTGCCGCAATACCTACGCCAACTGCGCCTCGAACGGGCGGCCGAGCTTTTGAGAAGCGGACGATTCAACGTGACCGAGGCGGCGATGGAGGTGGGGTACAACAGCCTGAGCCACTTCAGTCAGGCCTTCCATCAAGCTTACGGGTGCTGTCCGGGTCTCTATCCGATGGCCACACCGACCCAACGGGCGGCCCGCAATGGCCAGGGATAGGGAACGCCCCCAACTTTCGGAGGCGATCCCGCAAGTCCCTCCGAAGGAGGGACATCCAACGGAGGGATGCGCTCCTGCAAGTCCCCGATCATTGCGGGGATCATCACCTCTCCCGGTCGGAATGCACCGGGGTCCTGCGGACGGCCCATGGGCTTCGCCTTTGGAGATTTGGCATGGTTCGCCACGCCACGGGTGGGATGCTGCCGTTTCGCAGGTTTCCAAACCTGCCGGGCGCAGCCCGCTAAACCACCTCGACCGGACACTTGGGAATGGAATCCAGAAAGGCCTGGCCGTAGCGCTTGGTTAGCACCCGATTGTCCAGTAGCACAACAATGCCGGCATCGCTCTTGGTCCGGATCAATCGCCCGACTCCCTGCCGGAATTTCAGAATGGCTTCAGGCAGACTGTAATCAAAAAAGGAATTGCCTCCATTGGCTTCAATCCGCTCGAGCCGGGCTTCAATCAACGGATGGTCGGGTACCGCAAACGGCAGCCGGGTGATGATGACGTTGCTCAATGCTTCACCGGGCACATCCACCCCCTGCCAGAAGCTCTCGGCTCCAAACAACACGGAATCGATGTTTTCCTTGAACTGTTCCAGCATGGTGGACCGCGGGGTGCCCGTTCCCTGGACATAACAGGGGATTCCCAGCTCGTTAAAGAACCGCTCCATTCGCCCCGCTATCTGTTGCATCAACCGGTTGTTGGTGAACAGGACAAAGGCCTTTCCATGGGTCATCCGGACAAAATGTTCGATCCAATGAACGAGGGCATCTTCATAGTGTGCGTCCCTCGGATCCGGCATTTTCCCGGCCACATAAACCTTCATCTGGCGGGGATAATCAAACGGTGAACCGACCTGAAGCTGCACCGCCTGTTCGCCGCCCACGCGCCTGGCCATGTAGGCAAGGGGCGACTTGGGACCCGGCTTTGATCCCGGGCCGGATTTTTCACCGACCGGTCGGCCTTCGGACGAACTGACCGCCATCGTGGCGCTGGCCATGATCACGCTGGTCTCGGATTCAAACAATCGCTGGCGCAGGTAATCGGAAATGTCGATGGGAGCGGCATTCAATCGGACGGACTGCCGGTTGCGTCCGGTTCGTTCCACCCAGTAAACGTGCTCCTCGGCTGCCTGCCGGAGGAAGGTTTGCACGGCATCCCTCAGTTCGAGGATGCGGCGGTTGCACTCCATCAGTTCTTCGCCCGTCTCCTTGTCTTCCGTGGCCTGAATCAGGTCGCTGACCTGCTCACGAAGACGGACCAGCGGTAACGTGAGGGTATCCTCAATCAGGTCGGGACGCCGGATCCGCAGCTCGGTCCAGGCCCGTTGCGCCCCCCCTCCCCGGCCACCGGCAGGAACCAATCGCTCCGGGGCGGCGGGCGTCTCCTCCGCAGCGCGCTCGGTGATTTCATTGCAGGCGGATTCGATCCGGGAAAAGAACTTTTCGCTCAAATCGAGG
>CAIPFS010000358.1 GCA_903864375.1 uncultured Verrucomicrobiota bacterium | reverse complement strand
GTCTGGCCCGCGCCGTGTGCGATTGCGTCGCCAGTATGACCGATCGGTTTTGTGTCGATGAACACCGCCGACTCTTTGGTGCAGGAACCCGGCTCCCGTGAACTTGTTGATCGTGTACAACTCGGCGCTCGATCCCCATTCCATGAGCGGGGTTCAGCGCTACTTCATCGACGTGGTCCGGGAATGGAAGCAGGCGGGTCACCGTGTTGATTTTCTCGTCGGGCGGAGCGCATGGCCCAGCTTCGAACGAAACTTCCCCGGTTCGACACTCATCAGCAGTGATGACCTCTTCTATTTTCCGCCCCATCGACTGCATCAGACCTGGCGCTACCTCCCGGCGTTTGCCTGGCGGATGGTCACACCCCATTTCGTCCGCACACCCGTGAGGTACGATTTGGTCCTCGCGTGCGCCCAATTCATCTACGAAGTGGGCCCTGCCTTCACCCTGGCGCGACGACACCGGGCTGCCATGGGCATCAAAATCCACCACGTTCTCGCCGCCCAGACACCAAAACCGGGCCTTTTTGACCGGCTTCATCTCTGGAGCGAACGAATCACCACCCGTTGGTTGAACAAGAGTGCCGATGTCATCCTCTGCACCACCCGACGGGTCGCAGCCGATTTCAACAACATCGAGTCCCGGCTTGGTCTCAAGCCCAGTTCCTTAATCTGTACAGGTAACGCCCTCAATTTCGACGAGTTTCCCGACCCGAAAGAGACTCAACGGAAGTATGACGTCGTCCTTTTGGGACGGGTTCATACTCAAAAAGGGGTGATGGATGCACCGGCGATCTGGCGTGAAGTTCGTCGGCATCGTCCGGAGGCCCGCCTGATCGTCATCGGGGAGGGGCCGCATCGATCGGCCCTTGAAGCCGCTTTTTCGGAGGCTGGACTGGGACCGGAAACCGGTGCCGTCGTGCTGACAGGAGGGGTGTCTGACCGGGAGAAGAATGAATGGGTCGCCCAATGCCGGGTCGGATTGAGTTTGTCGCGGGAGGAGGGCTGGGGGCTCTCCATCACCGAGTTCATGGCAGCCGGACTGCCGGTCGTCGCCATGGAGCTGCCTGTTTTTGACGAAGTTTTCCCCGACCACCTGGATTTGGTTCCGCAGGGAGACGTGACGGCGGCAGCCCGGCGTCTTCAGTTCTGGCTCGAAAACCCCGACGAAGCCCGTCGACAGGGTGCCGAAAACCGCCGATTCATTCTGCGATACGACTGCCGCCAGCTGGCCAGGATGGAAATGGAGGCCATCGAAGCCGCCGTTCAGTCTCACCGGCTGCGAGGCCCTGTCCGGAACCGATCGAATTCCAATCCACCGTGAGTTGCCGTTTGCCGGCAGTGGCGTACCGGTGACTCGCTATTCGTTGTCCACCTCGATCCATTCCAATCCCCGCCCCCTCTCCATGTTTCAGTCGATCTATCCGTTGCTTGAATATGATCTCTTCCCGGATCGGGTTCTTCGTTGGGGAATCCGCCGGCTTCTTCGGGCCAAGCTGCGCACCGAGGACCCTGGCGATGTCGAGGCGCGCCGCGCAAAACGGATGGCGATGGTGGAGGAATTGCGACGGGCACCGATCGCGATCGAAACGGCGGCGGCCAATGAACAGCATTACGAGGTGCCAACGGTCTTTTTCCAGCACTGTCTTGGCCCGCGCCTGAAGTACAGTTCCGCCTTTTATCCCAACGGCACCGAATCTCTCGCGGAGGCGGAGGAAATAATGCTGGCCATGACCTGCGAGCGCGCCGGGCTCCAGGACGGACAGGAGATTCTCGAATTGGGCTGTGGTTGGGGCTCCCTCACCCTCTGGATGGCCGCAAGGTATCCCAAAAGTCGCATCATGGCCGTCTCCAATTCGAAAACCCAGCGCGAGCATATCGAGGCGGAATGTCGCCGGCAGGGTTTGCTGAATGTCCGGGTCGTGACCTGCGATATGAACGTGTTCGAACCGCCCTCAGCGGAAGGAAGCCCTACCGCTACGGAATCGTCCTGCCACAACCGATTCGACCGGGTGGTCTCGGTGGAAATGTTCGAGCACATGAAGAATTATGAACAACTGCTGGGACGCATCCATCGCTGGCTGAAACCGGGAGGCCGGCTGTTTGTCCACATCTTCACCCATCGCGAGCTGGCCTACCATTTTGTAGCCGACGGCGACAACGACTGGATGGCACGCTACTTTTTCTCGGGCGGCATCATGCCGAGCGATGACCTGCTGCTCTATTTCCAGCGGGACCTGCGGCTGCTCCACCACTGGGGGGTATCGGGTCGTCACTACCAGCGCACCGCCAATCAGTGGCTGGAGAACTTTGACCGGCACCTGACCGAAATCCGCCCGATCCTGGCCGCAACCTACGGTGCCGCCCAGGAGAAGCGGTGGAGGGTCTACTGGCGCTTGTTCTTCATGGCCTGCGCCGAGCTCTGGGGTTGGACGGAGGAAATGAATGGCATGTCTCCCACTACCTGTTTGAGAAACCGGTCACCGGACGGTGATGGCTTTGCCGGGGGGAAATGGACGGCCCTGCCTCCGAGTCAATGCGTTGGGTCAGATGGAAGCGAGGACTTCGACCAGATACCGCAGCTCAGTCTCAACCTCCGATGACGAAGGAACGGTCTGGGCGATTTCATCTCGAACAATGGCTCGAAATCGCTTTCGCAATCGATGAATGGCCACTTTGACCGCCCCTTCGCTCATGCCCATCCGCCGCGCGGCATCGGCCTGCGCTCCGGCGGCATCCTGAATCAGCCAGGGCTTGAGGATGGAGAAGTGGGCGGATTTTCCCTCCTCCGCCAGTTCCCCGGATAACCGGGCGAAGGACCGCTCGATGAGATGGATGGCCCACTGCCGATCGAAATAGGCATCGGGGATGTTCGCCTGCCAATCCGGGATTTCAGTTCCGCCGCCGGTGCCACCTTCTGTCCATGGAGCTTCGAGCGGCTCGGGTATCGTTCCACCACCCCGTTTGGCAGCCTGTTCAAAGGCACGCCGATCGCCCAAAAAATGTTTCACCGCTCCCAGCAGGAAGGAGCGGAAACGACCCTGCCGTGGGTCCGCCTGGTGAAACCCACGTCCCGCCAGGACACGGGCGAAGAATTCCTGGGTCAACTCCCGGGCTGTTTCGTCGTCCCGCCCCTCCCGGCGAAGAAAGCGATAGACTGGCGTCCAGTAGGCCTCACAGAGCTGTCCCAGAGCGAGCCGAGCCTCGGGACCATCGCCCCGCGCCGCAAGCACAGCGGTCCAGTGCGTGGTGGCGAAGACCCGGCCTGAGGTATCAACTGCCCCGGGTTCCGATTTAAATGGGGAATCACTCACAACTGAATCGACGTGATGGTCCTGCGGACGGCGAATGGGCTTTGCCCGTGGGGAAGAGATGTCCACGTTCCCAGAATAGGCGTGAGGTTCATCGGCCGCCGGGTCCCGCAACACTGCCGAAGGCCGCCTTGGCCACAGAAAGTTCCGTCTCCGCCGCTTCCAACTCCTTGCGGGTCGCCGTTCCGGCTGAAAAACGGATTTCAACAATGTTCATCATTTCCTCGGCGTAGGCCAGACGATCAAAGGCGGCGTCGAGGGGAAGGCCGCGAAATTCGTCCTCGGCCGCGTACAAGGAATGCAGGGCACCCGCCATTTCAGGTCCTGACGACGGGGTGACGCCCACACGAACCTCGGATCGGACTTCTTCGGATCGTTTCCAGGCCTTGTGCCAGCGGAGGGCCGCCGCCCGGGCTGCCTCGATATTCGGAATAAAGGGGATGGCATGGAGGGCTCTCAGTTCAACAGGCAACTGAACGGAGGCCAGATTGGTCACGAGGATTTGAGGCAACCCCCCGATGTCCCCGTTGGTCGTCGTTCGCGAAAGCAGTTCCCACTGAATGGGCTGTCCATCGACCCATAACAGAGCCACGCGATGATTCCAGACGGGCGTCAGGGCGGTGTTCAATGGAGAGGTATTCCCCACCGAGGTATCGTGGGGATTGCGACTTTGGACGGTCCAGTCGTGACGGTCATCGACCCCGATCTTTCCCTTAAATTGCAGGCGATTCGAAGTCACCTGCCAGGAGACCCGAAGTTCGGTGGAAAAGGTGCCTGGTTTTGACTCCAGAAGCGGGGTGGTGACGCGCTGCTGCCCCCAAATCAACCGAAGGTCGGCCGGTTCACGCGTCGTCAACCGGGCGGTCACGTGCTCCTCCTGACCAGCCGTCACTCCGTGGTCAAGAACCTCCCACTCCATCCAATTCCTTGAGTCGGACTGACCTGCGCGTTCAGTAGAATTGCCGCGCTGCCTGAGTACGGCCGGAATGGCGATGCCAACCGCCAGAAGCAGGACGGGAATTCCAATGCCCAGCAGCAGCGTATAAAAGAGGCGCCGCGGCCAGGGGCTCCACGCCACGGCAGGTTGCGTCGGGTCAATTTGGGGTGCCGTCCTGCGAAATCCGTAGACCACGAGCGCGAGCGTCCCGAGCGGAATCAGCATGGCCATGAACAGCCCAAAAATTCCCAGATCGTTTCTGGCGATAACCGGTCCAAGAATTCCGGCCAGCAGCATGCTGGCCGGGACGAGGACGAGGGAAAGGAACAGCCAGAACAACCGATTGGGCCACGGGTTGGGCCGAGCTGCACCTGGGTTGAGTCTGGATGCCGGGGGAGCGGAGCTCTTCGTTCCGGCGCCTCTTCCAATCTGCTGGCCCTGCTTTTCCCCAAGGCCTTCCACCTGTGTTTTCACCTCGCTGACACTCTGCTGGCGAAATTCGCGCTCCTTGGCCAGAGCCCGGAACACAATGGCATCGACGCGAGCATCGGTGTCCGATTTTTCCGAGGGTGCTGCAAAGCGCCCCAGCGGGAGTTCTCCGGTCAACAGTTCATAAAAGATGACGCCGAGCGAATAGATGTCGGCTCGATGATCGACGTCACTGGGATGTTCGACCTGCTCGGGTGCCATGTAATGCGCCGTTCCCAGACGGGAACCACTTTGGGTCAGGGTCACATCCCCCGGGCGATCGCCCGGCTCCACCATCAGTTTTGCGATGCCAAAATCCACCAACTTCACCCGCCCCTGGCTATCCAGAAGGATGTTTTCCGGTTTGATGTCACGATGGAGCACCCCCTTTTCGTGAGCAAATTGAAGGGCTTCGCAGATCTTGGGAACGATGGCCAGCGCCTCCCGGGAGGAGAATCGTCCGGCCTGCATGGCCTGCCGAAGGTTCACACCATCGACGTATTCCAGCAGCAAAAAGCAGTAGCCGGCGGATTGTCCGAAGTCGTAGACCGTGACGATATTGGGGTGATTGAGTCGGGCCAGGAATCGCGCCTCTCGTTGGAATCGCTCGGCGAACGCCGGGTCCGACGCCAGCGTCTGGGGTAGGACCTTCAGGGCAACCCAACGGTCCAACTGGGGTTGGCGGGCTTTGTACACCACGCCCATGCCCCCAAAGCCGATGACCTCCACGATTTCCAGCTGGGGAAACGCGGCAGCAATACTTTCAATCGATGGCAAATGGACGGGAGCCGCCGGTTTTCGTCCGGCATCAGTTCCACCGATGGCTCCGGCCAGAACGCAACCGGGACAAAGACCTTCGGGTGCGTCCGTGGGAATGGAGGCACCGCACTTGGGACAGGAATTCGGAATCAGTTCTGTATTCATCGAAGCTTCCTGAGGCAACCGATCACCAAGGTTACACGTACGTCCGGGGATAAAAGCACGAAAGGCAAAAGAACGGTGTGGAAGGTGGAAACGGGAAAGGAGATGAACCCCGCAATGATTAGGGACTTGCAGGAGCGC
>CAIPFS010000357.1 GCA_903864375.1 uncultured Verrucomicrobiota bacterium | reverse complement strand
GTCTTTCAAAAAACTAAACAAACCCCACATTCGGGGTGGCGAAGTTTCCGAGGTTGGGGAAGACGGCAGGGAGTTGGGCGGTCGGGACACCGAGCCATGAGGCCAGGGTTGCCCCGTATTGATCGATGGAAGTGCTCGGAATCAAGGCACCCCGTGAGCCCGAGTCATCGGGGCCACCCAGTGACAGGTCAGGAAAGGCCCCGTAGACCGCACCGCCTTTGACCGCCCCGCCCACCACCAGATGGTGGCTGCCCCATCCGTGATCGGAACCCGACCCGCTGGGTTGAAGCGTTCGACCGAAGTCCGAGAGGGTGAAGCTGGTGACGTTGCTTCCGATCCCGAGCTCGAGGGTGGCGTTGTAAAAGGCAAGGAGGGCATCGGACACCTGTCGGAGGAGGTCGAATTGCTGCCAGCTCTGGCTGCCGTGGGTGTCAAATCCGCCCAGTTGACAGAAGAACACCTGACGACTGATGCCGGTGGAGTTTCTGAGATTCATGATCGCGGCCACCTGTTTCAACTGGTCGCCGAGGCTGGTGCCGGGAAAGACCGTTTTGAGATTCGAGGAGGTGCCGGTGAGCATGGCATTGAGCGCCAGGGCGTCGGTCCGTACCTGATTCGCCGCCTGGATGAGGGTCAGGCCGCTATTGAACTGGAGAATCTGCTGGAGTCCCTGAATGCGGGCGTCGGTCGCAGCCTGGGGCCAAAGCTGCATGCCGGCCGCATCCAGGTTGAATCCGGGAAGCAGGGCGGCGGATTTGATGACACTTCCCGTGGAGAACAAGGCGGGTCCGGCAATGGAAAATGCTGCTGGAAATCCGGATGCACCGTTGAGGGTTTGAATCTGATCGGCGGCACGACCGCCCCAACCCGATCCCCCGGTGGTGGAGGGAAAGCCACTTTGCATCTGCTGGACCTGATCGGCGTGTGAGAAAAGGTTGGTCGGAAGTTTGACCGCCTTTTGCAGGTATTGTGCGCGATGCAGGGGTTGGACCAACATGCCGACGTTGGCCATGACGGCGAGGTGCCCCCGGCCCCACAGCGGCTGAATGGAGGCAAGTCCGGGGTTGAGGCCATAGGGAGTTCCATCAGGTGCGACCACCTGGGACAGCGGTCCGTTGGAATCGGGCAGGGCCAGACTGCCGCGTGCCGCCCGATAGGCGTTGAGCTGTGCCTGGGTGAGGGGGATGATGGTGTTGTGGCCGTCGTTGCCCCCCGCGAGGAAGATGCAAACCAGGGCGCGATACCCGGGCGTCGTCGATTGCGAGAAGGCGTTCATGCGCCCCAGACGGGCCAGGAGAGCGGCGCTGGTGAAGCCGGCGATCATCCGCCGTCGACTCATTTGGAATTCGTTCATGGGAGGGAAGAGAAAGAGGTTCTTTGCAGTCCTTAATATTGCACGGCGTACTGTCCGCTGAGGGCGGTCAGGTAGAGGACGGTGATGATCCGGGTCTGGGCATCGTATCCCGGGGCGGCGGCATTGATGAGGGCATTTTTCAGTCCAGTGTCCATTCGGCCGTAGAGCAGCGCCTGGTTCGCGGCCTCCGCCAATCCCGCCATGTCATTGCCGTAGATTTGGAACGGCGCAAGATTCACCGAGGCATCCGTTCCGGGGTTGGTCAGGAGCTCGTAGAAGAGGTTGCCTCTCAGGACGGCTTCCGAGGAGGTGTACACCTGGAATTCGGGTCCGAACAGACTGCTTCCGGGGATGTGATAGGAGGGGGAATACCATCCGAACACCGACGGAGCTCCCAGAGGCATTTGGGCGAATTCGTCGTAAAGGTAGGTCAGACCTTCCGTCGCCGAATAACTTCCTCCGAGGGCTCGAAGGAAGCCCGAGATCTGCAGGATCGGTTCCTTGAGGCGACCTCCGTTGGTCGTTGGGGTATCCTGTCGTGCCTCGGCATCAAGGAGGATGGCGGTGACGACCGAACGCAAATCCCCCCTGACTCCTGCTCCATTGTCGATGAAGGTCGAGACGACCCGCTGGACGTAACCGGGAGAGGGGTTGCTGGTGACGAGGCTCCGAATCAGCCGGGTGCAAATGAAGGGAGGAAGATTGGGATGCTGGAACAGAATATCCAGGAGTCCGTCCAGATCCTGGTCGGGGGTCTGATTGGCGGGAAGAACGGTACCCAGAATAAGCTTTTGCGTGGTGTCGTGGCTCGCGGAGCGAGGCTCCAGAGGAGCCCCGAAGTATTCCCAATTCGCCGGCTGCGAAGTTGCCCCGGGGGCGGTGGCATAGGTCCAGCCCGTGAGGGCCAGGGCCACCTGAGCCACTGTGGACTGGTCATAGGTCGGAATGGGCTGGTGGGTGGTCGGGTCGAGTTGTTGGGATCCATCCGGGTTTAATTGCCAGAGGCCGATGGTAAAGAGCTGCATGAGTTCCCGGGCATAGTTCTCATTGGCGCCGCCCGACATCCCGGGTTTCATGGAGTTGGCCAGGTCCAGATATTTGGCCATGGAGGGGCACACCGAAATCTCACGCAGCAGCTGGCGGTAATTCCCAAAAGCGTTGTTTTGCAGGACGTTCAACCACGGAATGATTTCGTTGGCATAGACCAGCTTGGTGGCGGAAGTAACGAGGATTTGACTCAACGAGTAGGCAACCCGTTGGCGCAGTTGATCGGGAGCCGTGGTGTTGTTGTAGAGGACCCACTGCTGAAGTTCCCCCATGGAATTATCGGCTGGCACATAAATGGGGGTCATCGGTTGATTGAACTGCTGTTGCAGATAGGCCGAAATACCGAGGTTCTTGATTTGCGCCAGACTTGTGGGGCTCGGACCGAATGAGGATTGTTCGAGGAATCGGGCACCCGTCAGCCAGACGGGGGCAGCCGGGGGCGCTGTGAGGGACACGGTCGCGCCTGCCGAGGCGCTGGAATTGGCCACCGACTTTGCTTGCACCGTCAGGCTCCCGCTCCCCGGAGGCGAGGAGGGGGCTGTGTAGGTGCCCCCGGGAGTGATCAAGCCCACGGTGGTGGAGCCTCCTTGAACTCCGTTGACCCACCAGGTCACCGCCAGGTTGGTGGTATGGATCACGGTGGCGGTAAAGGTCTGACTTTTCCCATATTGGATCGAGCAGGCCGTCGGTGAAATGCTGACCGAGATCGGGGGAGGAGGCGCCGGTGCCAGCGTGACCTTCGCCCTGGCTGTGGTACCCGGGACCGCGACGGAAACCGCCGTGATGGTGACGCCATTGGTCGAGGGCATCGCCGATGGGGCGGTGTAGACCCCGGACGAAGTGATCGTGCCCCAGGTGGAGGATCCGCCCGCTGTTCCATTGACCTGCCAGGTTACTGCGGTGTTGGCATTGCCGGTGACGGTTGCCTTGAAGGTGGTTGTGGTTCCCAAGGGGACGCTCACGCTCGCAGGCGTCACCGCCACAGAGACGGTGGGAGCGGTCACTGGAACCACCACGGTGTTGCCGGTGATGGCACCCGGGCC